>NZ_JAEHBO010000028.1:0-57299 GCF_016483575.1 Bacillus cereus group sp. N12 | reverse complement strand
CTTCTAGCTTCGTCGGCAGCGTCAGATGTGTATAAGAGACAGAGTTAACAGATATCTGAAGAAGAGGGATTAATCATTTATTAGGTCAGAGAGTTGTTTGAAGAAATAATTGGTCTATAGATGATTGCAAATTCAGTATTGACTTTTATCATTGGGAGGGTTGATAGCTGTGTGATTAGCATATGAGATACCTATCAACCATCAATACAATTTAAATAAGAGGAGAGGAATGCTTTATGAAAAAACGCAGTAAAATTACATGTGCCAGTCTAGCACTTTTAATAGGTGGAAGTTCCCTGTTATACATAACATCAAACTCAATTGTAAAAGCAGAATCTACGCAAAATGTATCTAGTTCGTTACAAACAAGTACTCAAAGCGATCGTACTTCCGTTAAGAACGCAATACGGGATGCACTACAACTTGGATACCCGGGAATACTCGCTAACATTTCTAAGGGTGGTAAAACTTGGAGTTATGCCGCTGGGATAGCGGATGTGAGAACCAAGAAACCAATGAAAGCAGATTTTCGCTTTCGTATTGGCAGTGTGACGAAAACGTTCATTGCAACAGTTCTACTTCAATTATCTGGAGAGAATCGTTTGAATTTAGACGACTCCATTGAAAAATGGTTGCCTGGTGTCATTCAAGGAAACGGATATGATGGTAACCAGATTACGATCCGGCAAATATTGAATCATACAAGTGGTATTGCTGACTATATGAATTCAAAAGACTTCGATATTATGGATACAAAAAAATCGTATACGGCTGAAGAATTTGTAAAGATGGGGATTTCACTTCCCCCAGAATTTGCCCCAGGAAAGGGTTGGTCTTATTCAAACACAGGATACGTATTACTGGGGATCCTTATTGAAAAAGTAACTGGCAACAGCTATGCGGAAGAGATTGAAAATCGGATTATTGAACCGCTTGATTTGTCAAATACATTTCTACCTGGTAATTCAAGCGTAATTCCAGGCACGAAGCATGCCCGTGGCTATATCCAACTAGACGGAGCAAGTGAGCTAAAAGACGTTACGTATATTAACCCAGGTAGCTCGGATGGGGATATGATTTCTACTGCTGACGATTTAAATAAATTCTTCTCATACTTACTCAGTGGTAAATTGCTGAAGGAACAGCAGCTAAATCAAATGCTTACTACAGTTCCTACAGATAGAGAAGGAACGGGATATGGTCTTGGAATCGTTGAATTTAAGCTTCCGAATGGTGTCTCGGTATGGGGACATAGAGGTAGCGTTCTAGGGTTTTCCACTTTTGTTGGTGGAACACTTGGAGGCAAACATACATTGGCCGTCAATTTGAACAGCTTTAACTTTAGTAATCCTGATCCTTTTAAAAGTATTTTACTTGCTGAATTTAGGAAGTAGGCAAAAAGGCGAAATGGATAAGTTTTGTCATAGGTTTATAGTTTAAAATATATCATTTTGGTGCAAAAAACAACTTGCTCTAAAAAATTTAATACTCGTAATTAAGTATAAAAGAACGCTATCGTTTTAAGAAAATATTTCAGGAGGGTTTTATGAAAAAGAAAATGATTACTGCATTTGGTGTTTCTGCTATAATACTGACTAATTTTGTAGGAAGTACTTATGCAGACTCGAAAACAGGAGTTTCTGTTACAGCTCCCTACAATAAAAATCAAATAGCGGAATGGTTAGAAATGCACGCGAAGCCTTTAAGAACAACGAATCCAAATTCACCTTTTAATGATTTAAAACCACTTAAGAATATGGTAGGTTCAGCTTCAATTGTAGGTTTAGGTGAAGCTACGCATGGGGCTCATGAAGTTTTTACGATGAAAAACCGTATTGTGAATTATTTAGTATCTGAAAAGGGCTTTACCAACCTAGTTTTAGAAGAGGGGTGGGACAGAGCTTTAGAACTTGATCGATATGTTCTTACTGGTGAGGGAAATCCAAGCCAACATCTATCACCTGTATTTAAGACGAAAGAAATGTTAGATTTACTTGATTGGATTCGGCAATATAATGCTAATCCAAAACATAAATCTAAAGTGCGTATCATCGGGATGGACATTCAATCAGTAAACGAGAATGTTTATAATAATATAATAGAATATATTAAAAGAACCAATTCAAAACTTGTGCCGAGGATAGAAGAGAAGATAAAAGGTCTTATTCCTGTAACAAAGGATATGAATACTTTTGAAAGTCTTACGAAAGAAGAAAAAGAAAAGTATATTTCAGATGCTAAACAAATTAGTGCTTTATTAGAGGGAAATAAAAGTTATTTAAATGGGAAATCTAAAGAGTTCGCATGGATAAAACAAAATGCTCGTATTATTGAACAGTTTACTACAATGTTAACGTCACCTCCTGATAAACCATCTGATTTATATTTGAAACATGATATCGCAATGTATGAAAATGCGAAGTGGACTGAAGAACATTTAGGAAAAACTATTGTATGGGGGCATAATGGCCACGTTTCGAAAACAAATATGCTTCCTTTTGTATACCCTAAAGTAGCTGGGCAGTATTTAGCAGAGTATTATGGAAAACGGTACGTATCTATTGGAACATCAGTTTATGAAGGACAATACAATGTCAAGAATAGCGATGGTGAATTTGGCCCATATGGAATATTAAAATCGGATGATCCAAACAGTTATAACTACATCTTTGGACAAGTTAAAAAAGATCAATTTTTTATTGATTTACGTAAGGCAAATGGCGTGACAAAAACTTGGTTGAACGAACAACATCCAATTTTCGCTGGAGTAACTACCGAAGGGCCTGATATACCAAAAACAGTTGATATATCATTAGGTAAAGCGTTTGATATACTTGTTCAAATTCAAAAAGTGAGTCCATCTCAACTACATCAATAAATTTAGAATAATGTGCCTTAATGAAGTGTTGTGTTGATGGTAGTGGACATTTCTTGAAAATGGTTCATAACGGAATTGAGTACGGAATGATGCAGGCAATCGCTGAGGGATTTGAAGTGCTAGATAAAAGTGATTTTGATTTCAATTATGAAGATGTTGCAAAAGTATGGGCGAACGGATCAGTTATCCGCGGCTGGTTAATGGACTTAACTGAAAAAGCATTTGCAGAAGATCCAAAACTGGATGGTATTAAAGGTGTAATGAACTCTTCAGGAGAAGAAAAATGGACTGTTGAAACTGCGCTTGAGTTACAAGCAGCGGCACCAGTAATCGCAATGTCATTATTTATGCGCTATCGTTCTCAAGAAGATGATACATTCCACGGAAAAGTAGTTTCAGCGCTACGTAATCAGTTCGGTGGACATGAAGTTGTAAAAAAATAAGTAATGCTTTTGAAAAGAAACTTGTGCATAAGCGCAAGTTTCTTTTTTTTATATAGTGTAAGAAACTCCTATTTTAAAAATACTAATCAACCATCGTTTTTTTACAAATGACAGCTTCAACGTTCATTGATTGAACAATGTATTCTATATGTTCATTTTGTACGGATTGTATCAAATATAAAGCGAAGCATGAAATATGTCCCAACATAAAAGTAAGAATAAATAAAATGAAGTTTTCATAAATAGTAAAAGGGTGCTTATGTCATCAGTATAGCTAAGAAATGTTGTTACATACGAGGAGAGCGTGTTAATAAAATATGAGGTGGTTAAATGGGAAATGAGCAAGTGAAGTCTGTAAAGGAAGAAAAAAAGTTATGTCTTTGTATGATCGTCAAAAATGAGTCTAGAATTATGGAAAGATGTTTAAATGCAACGAAATCAATTGTAGATTTTGTTTCTATTTGTGATACTGGATCGACGGATAATACGCCTGAAATTATTGAAAATTGGTGTAAGGAAAATGAGATACCTGGGACGGTTCATCATGAGCCGTTTAAAAACTTTGGTTATAACAGAAGTTTAGCTGTTTCATTAGCGCAAAAAACATATCCAGAAGCAGATTATTTATTAATATTAGATGCGGATATGATTTTAGAGGTTGATCCGAATTTCGATAAAACGAGCTTAACGGAAGATCATTATCTTACATTGCAATATGATGTTCATATTAAATATTGGCTTACACGTCTTTTGAAAGCTTCTTTACCATGGAAATCTGTCGGCGTTACTCATGAGTATTGGGATATAGATCGCTCAAAAGTTGGAGCGAATTACAATACGAGGGTAGATCGGTTAGAGACTCTTGTCGTGAATGATCCCGGAGATGGCGGGAGTAAAGCTGATAAATTTGAAAGAGATGAGAGGTTGTTGTTACAAGGAATAAACGACCCAGAAACAACGCCAGATTTGCATATAAGATATTTATTTTATTTAGCTCAGACTTATTTTCATTTAAGTCAATTTGAAGATTCGATTAAATGGTATAAAAAACGAGTGGAAGCAGGGGGTTGGGTTGAAGAGGTATTCTATTCGTTATTGCGAATAGGATTTTGTTATGAGCAGTTAGCAAATCGTTCAGCAAATAAACAAAATGAAGTGACAGATGCTGATGAAAAAGAAAATGTTAAAGGGCAAGAAGAGAAATATTTAGCATTAGCTGTTTTTTATTTTCAAAAAGCGTGGGAATATAGACCAACTCGGGCTGAACCATTATACCAACTTGCAAGGTTGTATCGATTACGATCTCAAAACAATATTGCTTTGATGTATGCTCTGCAAGGGAAGGAAATTCCTTTTCCAAAGGATGATCTTCTATTTGTAGATTATCATGTGTATGATTACTTATTTGACTATGAAATTTCTATTAGTGCTTTCTATATACCTCATAAAAAACATTTAGGGGCGGTGTCGCAAAAGTATTTGGAATCGATAAAAGAAGAGATTCCATTTCATATAGCAACTGTGGTAGAAAATAATGCGAAATTTTATTAAATACATTTCCGGTTAAAGGAGTAGTGGAATAATCATGGAATTAATACGATGGGCGATTGAACTTGGGGAATCGGTGCATGGAAATACGTATGAAGAATTGATGCCACTACTAGACTATTATTATGATCGTGATCATTTAAAAGCGTATTGTATCGCAAATCTTCTTTTAAACATGGATGTATTAGATGAAGATCGGGAAAGAATCGAATTAAGAAGATGCATCGCTGCTTATTATGCTGGATTATATAAAGTGGCAAGAAAACATGCAAATGAGTTGGTACTTAAACATCCGGATGTAGATTTATATAAAAATAATTTAAAATTAATGGAAGTTTATTTGAATAAAGAATATGATTATTGTCTTTTTATATGCCCGAAGACGTACGGTAGTTTCATAGATGTTGCGCGAGCTTTGAAATGGAGGTTGGAGCAGGAGGGAAATACAGTAATTATATCAGAAACAATACTGGGAAATGTAAAGAATACAGTTGTTTTTGGAGCGCATACATACGCTTATAACCCGAATCTCCTTCCGCAAGATGCAATTATTTATAATTTAGAACAGCTATACGAAGGAAGTCCATATGCGCACCCCCTTTATTTAATATTATTAAAAGATAGAGTGATTTGGGATTATAGTAAACAAAATATAGAATGGCTAAAACAAAAAGGGGTAGGAAAAGACATAAAACATGTAAAAATGAACTATGCTCCAACTTTGGAAATAAAAAAAGATGCATTTGAAGATGACATTACTGAAGATATTGATATTCTGTTTATAGGTGCTCTTAATCCGAGGCGGCAAGCTATTTTTGATCATCTAAAAGCGATTGCCCCAAATTTAAATATAGTTTTTAAAAATAATGCGTGGGGAATTGTTAGAAATGAATTGATTGCTAGAGCTAAAATTATATTAAATATTCATTTTTACTTATCAGGAATTCTTGAAACACCTCGCGTGTCTTATGCAGTCGCAAATAAGAAATTTATTATTTCTGAAAATAGTAATCCAGAAGATGAGGTAGAGTGGCCGGGAATTGTATTTACTCCGTACGAAAAAATAATTGAAAACGTAATGAAATATATAGAATTACCAGAAGAACGAAAAGAATTAGCGGAAAAAGCATATTACCATTTTGAAGCAAATAAAAGCATAGGTACAATAAGTCAGAATGGTGAAACAAAGTAATAGCGCGAAACTCATACGAAAGTATGAGTTCTTTTTTCGTGTATCATACTATTTGATTAAGGAAGTTCCCTCTTTATATTGTGTTTTGTATAGAAATTTCTGATAATATATAAGTAGAATTTGAAAACAAAGGGGAGAATTGTTTATGAAACTAGTCGTTATTAACGGTACACCAAGAAAATTAGGTAGAACTCGCGTTGTGGCAAAATATATTGCAGATCAATTTGAAGGGGAGTTATACGATTTAGCAATAGAGGAATTGCCTTTATATAATGGCGAAGAATCGCAACGTAATTTAGAGGCAGTAAAAAAATTAAAAGCGTTAGTGAAAGCAGCAGACGGTGTAGTACTATGTACACCAGAATATCATAATGCGATGAGCGGAGCGCTGAAAAACTCGTTAGATTACTTAAGTAGTAGTGAGTTTATCCATAAACCTGTCGCATTACTAGCTGTTGCGGGGGGCGGTAAAGGAGGAATTAACGCATTAAATAGTATGCGAACTGTTGCTAGAGGTGTTTACGCAAATGCAATCCCAAAACAAGTAGTACTTGATGGACTTCACGTACAAGATGGTGAACTTGGAGAAGATGCAAAACCATTAATTCATGATGTAGTTAAAGAATTAAAAGCATATATGAGCGTATATAAAGAGGTGAAAAAACAACTAGGAGTGGAGTGATATGTCCTCGCTTTATCATGATTCTCGCTTGTATTACATTCTAGGAGCCAATAGTTTATCAGCTATTGGTTCCGGGATTGTTATGATTACGATCCCATGGTTGTTAATTAAAGAAGGTGGGGGAGAGACAACGTTTGGTTATGTTTCGATCGTTGCAACCCTCATTATGTTTTTATTCACACCATTCATTGGGCAAAGCATTGATCGTTTTTCAAGAAAATCTTTATTGTTATGTAACGAAGGTATAGGGATAGCCGTTATAGGAATGATGACTATATGGGGATTTGCCGGGCAATCTTATCATTCTATTCATTACATTATTATTTATATAGCAGGGTCATTCTATTATCTATTATTCTATCCTACAATTTTTGCATTTAACCAAGAAATATTTCAAGCAGAACATTATAAAAGTTTAAGTGGAACGATGGAGATACAAGGACAGTTAACACAAGTTATTTCAGGAGCAGCTGCGAGTTTTTTAATTGAAATTGTTTCTTTGAAATGGATCTTGTTAGTAGATATGTTAACTTTTGCAGGAGCATTTTTTCTTTTCTTATGTATACCGTACGTAAAGAAAAAAGAAGTGAAACGGAAAGTACCGTTTAAGAAGCAATTGTTCGAAGGAATTCACTTTATGAAAAAGTGTCCTAAGCTTTTTTGGTTTTTACTTGCCACTTATATGCCGTTTATCGGTGTTATGATGGCAAATTATTTAATACCAGTTTATATTTCAGATATACTTAAAGCCAATGCTTCTGTATACGCAGTAGAAGGTATGATGTACGGTGTCGGAGCGGTTATTGCGGGAATCAGTATTCCACTCATAATGAAGTATGTCAAAACAGAAGTTTCAATCGTTTTGACGATGATCATTTATGTAATTTCAATTACCATAATGATCATTGAACCGTCCGTAATGCTGTTATATGGACTAGCGATTTTTCATGCGATTGGAAACGCTGGAACAAGAGTGGCGAGAAATGTATTGATGATGGAGGAAATCCCAAACGAAGTAATGGGACGAGTGGACAGCTTATTTCGCTTAATTGGTACAGGAATACGAATAGTATTATTAATGGTGTTTACAGCAGGTGTATCTAAAGTTGGGGTAATGCTCCCATTTTACCTATTAAGCTGTATATTGATCCTATCATTAGGAATCGCTCTTTACTATGTGATATCACAACGTAAAATCAGAGCGGATGTTCCGAATAAATCACTCGTTTAAAAATTACTTCTGCCTCCCTTTCTTTTTCTATATAATAAAAAGAAAGGGAGTGTTAACTTATTTATGAACAAATGGATATTACTTATAATCTTATTACTACCGCCACTATACATTATTTATATGACGTTTCGAATGAATAAAGTTGCTCGTGAGAAATTGAGTAATCACTCTCCATACGTTCTTATATTAGGTGCAAAGTTATTTGGAGATAGACCGTCTTTATCACTTCAAAACCGTTTGGATGTAGCGTTGGAATATTTATATTCTCACCCTGAGGTGAAAGTAATTGTTTCAGGTGGTCAAGGAGAAGATGAAGATATACCGGAAGCTCACAGTATGAGAAACTATTTAATGGTACACGGTATAGATGAGAGTCGTATTTTAATGGAAGACCGTTCGACAAATACGTATGAAAATTTGAAGTTTAGTATGGATTTATTTGATGTAAAACATGCGGTAGTTGTCAGTAATACGTATCATTTATATCGAACAAAAATAATTGCGAGGCGTTTAGGAATAAAGATGGAGGCATTAGCTGCAGAAACGCCAATGCGTTCTAAGAGAAAAATGTATGTGCGTGAATATGCTGCTATTATGAAAACAATATTGTTCGACCGTTAGAGCTCAAATGTGAGCTCTTTTTTATATAGAAATAATGCGTATCATTTGAAATGAATTCCATATTCCATCAAAATAAAGGAAACAACAATAAAGGAGTTGTATTTGTGATTCAATTTAATCATGTGTCAAAAGCGTATGAAGATGGCACAAAAGCAGTGGATTCATTGTATTTAGAAATTAAAAAAGGAGAATTTTTTGTTCTCATTGGTCCGAGTGGTTGCGGGAAAACAACGACAATGAAGATGATTAATCGTTTGATTGAAACGACAGAAGGTTCAATTTTAATCGATGGAAAAGATATTCAACAATATAATATAAATGAATTACGTTGGAATATAGGATACGTGTTGCAGCAAATTGCTTTATTTCCACATATGACAATCGCTGAAAATATTGCAGTTGTTCCTGAAATGAGAAAATGGAGCAAAAAAGAAATAAAAGCACGTGTCGATGATTTGCTACAGATGGTTGGGCTCGATCCAGATGTGTATCGTGATCGTATGCCTGATGAATTGTCAGGAGGGCAAAAACAACGTGTCGGTGTCGTACGGGCATTAGCCGCAAATCCGAAAATTGTTCTTATGGACGAACCATTTAGTGCGTTAGATCCGTTAAGCAGGGAGCAACTTCAGAAGGATATCGTACAACTGCAAAAAAAGATTCAAAAAACGATCGTGTTTGTAACGCACGATATGCAAGAGGCATTATCACTTGGTGATCGCATTTGTGTAATGAGAGCAGGAAAAGTTGTTCAATTAGATACACCTGAAGGTATTATACATAATCCGAAAAATGAGTTTGTTGAGGAGTTCATTGGAAATCGTGGACGACAATGGTATGAGGGAATAATTATAGAAGATGTAATGCCACTAGACGATCATACACGAGTAGAAGGGGCTGCTTTATCTTTACATGCTCCTTTACAAGAAGCACTAGTCCGTTTACAAACTGAAGAATCAGTGCCGGTTGAAAAAGATGGTCAATATGTTGGTATGTTAACAAGTCGTCATATTGTCAATTATATTGTTGAACAAATGAAGGAAAGAGGCTAAACAGTGACTGATTTTATTCAAACGTTCCAAGAAAGAAAAATAGAATTGCTAAGTGCATTAAGTGAGCATTTACAAATATCGCTTATTTCACTATTTTTTGCAGTAATTATTGCAGTGCCACTTGGCATTATATTAACGAGAAAAGAACGAATGGCTGAATTTATAATAGGGACTTCTGCTGTTATGCAGACAGTGCCCTCACTTGCTTTACTTGGACTATTAATTCCGTTAGTAGGAATTGGAAAACTGCCAGCTATAATCGCATTAGTTGTGTATGCACTATTACCTATTTTACGAAATACATATACAGGAATACGGGAATTAGATGAATCACTTATAGAAGCGGCGAGAGCTATGGGGATGAATAGCTGGAAAAGGTTATGGAAGGTAGAGCTTCCGCTCGCGTTGCCAATTATTATGGCTGGTATTCGTACAGCGATGGTATTAATTGTTGGAACGGCTACATTAGCTGCTTTAATAGGTGCTGGTGGGCTCGGTAAGCTCATACTACTCGGGATCGATCGAAATGACCATGCGCTTATCATTTTAGGGGCCGTACCAGCTGCGTTACTCGCTTTATTCTTTGATATAGTACTGCGCATACTTGAGAGTCCAAAACGCTCTTCTAAGCGCGTTATATTGACGATATGTATAGTTGTAGTTATGATTGCTACTCCATTTCTATGGAATACACAAAAGAAAGATATAGTTATTGCTGGAAAACTTGGATCGGAGCCAGAAATTTTAATTCAACTGTACAAACAACTTATTGAACAGGATACAGATTTACAAGTAGAATTAAAGCCGGGTCTTGGGAAAACAGCATTTGTATTTGAAGCGTTAAAATCAGGTGAAGTAGATATATACCCAGAATTTTCAGGAACAGCCTTATCTACTTTCGTGAAAGAAGAACCGAAAAGTACAAATCGTGAGGAAGTATATGAACAAGCTCGCGTTGGAATGGAAAAAAAATATAATATGGTTATGTTAAATCCAATGGAGTATAACAATACATATGCACTAGCGATGCCGAAAAAAATAGCAGATCAAAAGAATATAAATACAATTTCTGATTTAGGAAATATTGCACAGGAAGCTAAAGTAGGATTTACATTAGAATTTGCAGATCGTGAAGATGGTTATAAAGGAATGCAAAAGTTATATAACTATAAGTTTTTAAATGTTAAAACGATGGAACCGAAACTGCGCTATAGTGCAATTCAATCTGGTGATGTGAACGTAATCGATGCATATTCAACGGATAGTGAATTGGAGCAATACGGACTTAAAGTGCTAAAAGATGATAAAGGATTATTCCCACCTTATCAAGGTGCGCCGTTATTAAGAAAAGAGACATTACAAAAATATCCTGAACTTGAAAAAGTATTAAATAAATTAGCTGGAAAGATTACAGATGAAGAAATGCGAAAAATGAATTATGAAGTAAATGTGAATGGTAAAAGTAGTGAAGAAGTAGCGAAACAATTTTTACAAAAAGAGAATTTACTTCGTTAATTTTACAAGAAATATACAATTTTATATGTTTAAAATGACCGCTCATTACAAAATGAGCGGTTTTTTTGTGCATACTTATACATTTTTTCAAAAAAGTATTCCATTTTTCTTCATTTTCTTTTAGAATAAGTAATGTTTTCCTGAAAAAATATAAGAGAAACGTCTATTAGAGAAAAAGGTGACTTTAATAGTTGAACGAACATAACACCTAGAATGACAGATGGGGTGGTACAAATAGAAAAGAAGTTAGGATTTTTTCCGTTAATCGCATTAGTAGTTGGAACGATGGTTGGTGGCGGTGTTTTTAGTTTACCGCATGATTTAGCAGTAGGAGCAAATAGTGGTGCAACGATAATTGGTTGGTGTATTACAGCAATGGGAATGATTCCACTTGCGCTCGTATATCAAACGTTAGCAAGACAAAAACCGGAGCTTGAGGGCGGAATTTATAGTTATGCACGAGCTGGATTCGGTGAATATATTGGTTTTAACAGTGCTTGGGGATACTGGCTGGCAGGGATTTTAGGAAATGTTGCAACAATTATGCTACTGTTTAGTACATTAGGTTACTTCTTCCCAATTTTTAAAGGTGGAAATAATGTTGCGTCAATCGTAGGTGCATCACTTTTACTATGGACACTTCATTTTCTAATTTTATTTGGAATTCGTGAAGCTTCCATTATGAATGTTATTGCAACAGTAGGGAAATTAGTTCCGATCTTATTATTTATTGTCGTAATGGTAACAGCGTTTCGCTGGGATACATTTACACATGATTTTTGGGGAGAAGGAACAATCTCACTTTCCGCTATTCTTGGTCAAGTGAAAAATACAATGCTTGTAACGCTATGGGTGTTCATTGGGGTTGAAGGAGCAGTTGTATTATCAGGAAGAGCAAAAAATAGTAGGGACGTTGGAAAAGCGACAGTACTTGGATTAATTTTAGTTATGTCTATTTATATTTTAATTTCTGTTCTGTCAATGGGAGTAATGACGCGAGGAGAACTTTCCGTTTTAGAAACTCCTTCAATGGGACATGTATTAGAACATGTTGTTGGGCCATGGGGTGCAATGGCAATTAATATTGGATTAGTTGCGTCACTTGTAGGTACATTAATTGGCTGGTTTTTACTTGTTTCGGAAATTTCTCACGTAGCAGGAAAAGATGGCGTGTTTCCGAAGGTCTTTACGAAAACAAATAAAAAGCAAACGCCACACATGGCATTATGGATTTCAAATATCGTTGCTCAAATTATATTTATAATTGTTCTGTTTTCAGAATCGACATATCAAATTATGTATTTTATTGCGTCAACATCAATATTATTACCATATTTATTATCAGCGCTATACCAATTCAAATTAGTAATTACAAATGAACTAAAAGATGCAAAAGTAAAAAATGGCTCGTTAGCTTTAATTGCCTCTATTTATTCTGTATGGCTTATTTATGCAGCGGGTTTAAAGAATTTATTACTCGTTTCAATCGTATATGGAATTGGGATTATCGTTTACATGTTTGCACGAAAAGAAAAAGGGAATCGTTGTTTTGTAGGTATAGAGAGATATGTGATGTGGGCAATTGTTGTCGCAGCTATCACATCACTTTATCTGTTGATAACTGGAACGATAAAAATGTAAAAGTCCTTTTCATTTAAAGGGCTTTTTTCTTTGTGTAGAGAATATTTAATACATAAGATATTCAGGAGGGATGAAAATGGAAGAAAAAGAACAGTTGTCTAGAATAATTGATTTAGCTAGTGAGTTAAGGAAAGTATTAGTACAAGAATCTTTTTTTAATCATCATCCTGAACTAAGGGGAGTAATTGAAAATTTAGCGAGTTCTGTTGAGAATTTAGCGGAGTTGCAGCAAAATAAAGATGAAAACGCTGAGGATCGATTACGATATGTACTGGCTAAAATGAAAATTGCTCACAATGCTATTTTACAAGAGAAAAAAGCATTTCCATCTCATTAATATACGTTTTAATTTTGAACCTGGCGGATAACGTCAGGTTTTTTATTTCTAGTTTTTTTTTTCTTTCATACACTAAGAATAGTATGAAAAAAGAAGGTGATTAAGATGAAATTACATAAAGCTCTTCAGCCAAGTTTTATAAAACGAATGTACTATATGAGGTTTATCGGGAAATTTACAAAAGCGGAGAGAGAGAAGAATGGAGAGAATTTTTTTGTACAATGTCTATCGCCAATACCATCTAATTTACAAGAGCAATTTACAAATGAACATTATATATTTGAAGGGTTATGTAGCAATAAAAAGAATGAAAAGATTTTTTCAGAATTAAAGAAGAAGAAATTAGAAAAGCAATTGGTTATGTTTCGTCTTTATTATGAAAGAGGAAATGTATACGTGGAGTTAATATGTACAGAAGAACCTAGAGAAATAGCAACTGGCTATAAAATGATTCCAGCACCTAAAGTTGCAGATAATAAAAAAAGAGAGTCTTTAGAACGAAAGCTTTGTAATGGTTATTTATCATTTCTTATGCCGAAATATCCAAAAGACTTTGAGTCTCCTGAATTACTGTGGCATGATGGAAGGTTATATGGAAATATATTGTTAAAGTCATCAATTAGTTCAATCGCGTATTTTGAACAAAATCGAGAATGTAAATATATAGACTTAAGTGACTGGATGAAGCATGTAGAAATTGCGGTAGAAGAGCAATTGTATTTCGTAAGTGATCAAGTGTATGAGCAATTAAAAAAACGAATAACGGAAGAAGGGAAGCTAGTTGAAGTAGAGGATATAAAAGTACACAAGGAAGTATGGGAATGGGATGAGCGTGAATCATCCTTTTTACAGTATGTACAAAGTACGGTGCGTAATAAAGGGATGTATTTGGACGAAACAGATATTTATAATTTTCATATAAGTGTAAAAACAAATATGTTAACGATTCTTGGTGGTATACCGGGAGTTGGAAAATCACGCTTTGTGCAAGCTTATGCAGAGGCACTTGGATTACAGTATGGAGAAGAATTGGTTTGGATTCCGATTTCTCCATCGTATCAAGAACCACATGATTTACTTGGATATCTTCACCCAAATGGTACTTTTATTGAAAGTGAAACAAAGTTAGTTAGAGCGTTAATGAAGGCAAAAGAAAATCAAAATCAATTGTATATAATCGTTTTTGATGAAATGAACATGTCACATATTGAGCATTGGTTTACTCCATTTCTATCTGTTCTTCAACTTGAAAAGGAAAATCGTATTTTGAATTTGTATGAGGGTGCGCAGAAATTAGAAAACCAAATTCCATCAACAATTGAAATTGGAGAAAATATTATCTTTGTAGGTACTGTGAATTTTGATGAAACAACGAAAGAACTCTCTGATCGATTATTAGACCGAACCAATTTAATTACGTTACAAAAAATTCCGTTTTGTGAGATGTGCATGGTACAAGAGAAAGGTGTATTACAACCACCTCTGAAAGTAACAGCGGGAGAATTTCGGATAAATTGGATCAGAAAGAAATCTATGATTGAAGTGTTTTCTGAAGAAGAGTTAGAGCTATTAGATAAGTTGCATGTTGTATTGTCATCACATGATGCGTCAAAGGGAATTTCTTTTCGATGTGCAAATGCAATTGCTATGTATTTGCAAAATATACCATTTCAAAATAATCATTCTTATATGATTAGCAGAGAAGAAGGTTTTGATTTACAAATAAAGCAACGTGTACTGACGAAATTAAGAGGTACTGAAATGATGGTTGGGTCATTACTTTCTGAAGAAGTAAAAAGGGGAGCGACTTTAGTACCTCTTTTGCAATCGCCACTTGCAAACAGAGTCTCTACATTTGAACACTCTTTAGCATATATAAGAGAAAAACGTAGAGAACTGGAGTTGTATGGATATGCGAAATGAAGAGCGGTATGAAACAGAAATTGTTGATACGAATGAAACGCTCCCTTTTGTATTAAAGTTAATCATAGGAACAGAGGCAAAAGGGGAGTATATTTTATTAAATCGTCTTTGCACATCTACTACAGCATTAGTTCAATGTATTTACAAAGTACAAGAATTAAAACCGATAAGATTGCATTACCATTACGAAAGTCCAATGAATATTACTTTCATATGGAATAAAGTGTATGAGGGCCAGAAAAATATAAAAGAGTCACAATACGAAATAAATGAAAAAAAACAAAAGGTACTAATTTATGAACATGGAAAAACGGAATTCTTTTATCCATGGCGATGTGGTTTATATCATTTTGAAGTTCGTATAGAAGACACAACGTATTATGGTGCTTTTCAAATCGTTCCAAAAAATTTTTTTGATGACCAATTTGAAATGATTCAAAACTATGTAAAGTCAATTTTAAATGAGTTGATTTTAGATAGAGGTTATTATAAAAAGACTTTCTCTGCCCTTAGTGATATTGAGGATTCTTCTTATTTAGTGTTACTTAGAAAGTTGCCGCAAAAAATGAAAAAGATAAAACAAGTTTTTAAAAAGATTGAATCAAGTTCAAAATTTATACATGAATATAAATGGGAAGTGAAGGAACGGAAGGCAACGAGAAAAGGAACAATAATGGCGGAAAGAAAGTCCTATACGAAATATTATAATCGTAAGTTTATTGAACAAAAAAATAGTAGAGAAAATGCATTTCTTAAATTTAAAGCGATGCAATTTTATCATTATTTACTTGAAGCCGAAAGTTTTTTACGTCAAACAATTGAAATATTAGAAAGAGAAAAAAAGAAAAAATTAGAAGAGTTTCAAGCTGTAAAAACGATTATGCAAACAATTGAGCGTAATGGATCTGTGACTGATAGAGAGAAGCAAAAATATAAAAATATACATTTACTAAAAGAAGCCGATTTACGTAAAAGCTCTGTGAAAATACAAGAATATAAAATATTAGCTCATATTGTACGTGAAAGTGTACAATACTTTAAAACTTTAATATATTCCCCCTTTTGGAGAGAAGTTTCTGAAACGGGTAATATGAACTCATACGATTTACCAATTCCACATCAACAATTACTACAGCATTTAAACTTACTTCCACAATATACAGATCAATCTCCATCTTTATTATTTGTATATAAACCAACGTTTTTAGTGTATGAATATTACGCTTTTTTTATCGTTATTTCTATGCTAGAGCAAATTGGTTTTAAAGCTAGAAATCCCATTCGTGAACAAATACAAGAGCATTTTTATGTAGATGGGTTACAAGATGGGACGACAGTAGTTTTACATCAAGATGATATGAAGGTCCATGTTGCATTTAATGACTTAATTGAAACACACCCCCTTATTGCATTAAGTAAAGGGAGTAACTTTTATAATGGCGAGGATACAAAAAAACCAGATATTCGCTTAGACTGTTATGTAAAGGAAGAAGGGAAATACGTATATAAATCTTCTATTATTATTGAAGTGAAGTATAGCCCAATGTACAATATTTTTCAGCACGTTGGAAATACGAAAGCGACTGAGCAAATGTATAAATACTGGTCTATAAAGTATGTAGAAGAACAGAATGGAAAGCGTGTTTTTCATCGACGGGCAATTTATGAAGTTATTTGTGTATATCCAGGAAGTCATATGCATAGTAAAAAAATTGAATCTGGGTGCGGTGTCTTTTTGCAATTATATCCATATAAGACGAAACAAGGAGAAGAGAAATTAGCAGGAAAACATGGGATGGTACAAATCTTTGAGAAGTGGTTAAAAAATAATAAGAAGTAAAAGAAATCCTTTTTCATAAAGGATTTTTTTAGATTAAGAAGAATTATATGCTGTATGGAAGTAGGTAGGATGTAATTTAAAAAGTGATACACATAGGTTATTAGAATAACTGTACATGTGAGGTAAGAGACGACGAAGTTGGAATTTAATTCATTTTGCAGAATATAATAAGTCATAAATATTTTTAGTTGCATACGAAGATTTGTTCTTATATGATAGATAGTGAAAGCGTTATCAAAACAGAGCGACGATGGGAAAGGTGGGGAAATATGTTCCAGCGTGTTCAAACAAAGGAAGAACATTTTTGGTTCGAGCAACTATGGGGAGATTTTTGTGAAGAAAGAAACTTAATGTTCGTAGAACGTAATTTAAATCCAACACGATTTTTATTAATAGAAGATGAGCATCATATAGGTACAGTGGAGTGTATTAAGTATACGGTACCCGAACAATCAAATTCTGAGTTTTTCTATCCGTTTTCTAAAAATGATTTAGTGAAAGATTTAAAAAATGTGTATGAAATAGGCAAGCTAAGTATTGCGAAAACGTCTCGTGGGAGAGGGCATTTCAAAAGGCTAACAGCTATTTTATTTGTGCATGCGTTAGAAACGAAAGCGGAATGGTATATTGCAGCAGTTACAAAAAGAATGTATATGTATCTACTAACACTCGGTTTTCCTATAGAGCCGATAGACAATCCATTTCAGTTTCATGATACTTTACAAGGTGTACCAGTGCGAATTCATGCTCGAAAAGGAGTTACGCATTTGTATTCTTTAAAAGAATTTCGCGATGTGATTCAAGGGAATGCTCATGCACAGGCATTAATCGCGGAATACAGTAAGAATATTATGTTAACAAAATAATTAGAAGTGAATATATATAATATAGAGAATGATATATTAATATGGCAGTATCCTTCATGAAAAAATGACCCTTATTGTTTTAATAAGGGTCTAAAAATCATAATCCAAATATACTAAAAATCATTTTGCGGCGCTTCGGTTTCTTTTCTCTTTCATATGTTGGTTTTGAATCAGGAGTAATATATATGGGCTCTTCTTTTTTGAGGGAAGCTTCTAGCTTTTGGATTCGTTCTAACATTTCCTCCATTTCACGACGGTGTTGCAAAAGTTGGTACGTAACGACATCATTTGCCTTATCTTGCATTTGCTCCTCCATTCGATCTAGCCTTCTTGTAATTGTGTGTAATTGATTAGCTAATTGTTCAAAATCATTTGATGATGTGTTTTGAACAATTGTGTTTACTTGAGTTTTTAATTCTTCAACATCATTTGATGATGTTTTTTGAGTAGGTTGGGAGTTTTGCGAATGCTCAATTTGAGAACGATGGTATTCTAACATTTGATCTACATCATCTTGTTTGAAAATAAAGTGACCATATTTATTTTTTTCTATCGTAAGATTTAATTGTTGTGCAATCCGGACAACAGCCTTGGGGCTAACACCTAACTTTTTCGCGATAAATGGTGTTTTATATTCCAAAATAATCCCTCCTATATATATCCTGTTGAATGATTTCGATTTATGAAGTAAGTTCCCTTCCGGTATGACAAAAGAAGTGTGGAATCGGCAAAGAAAGTGTTTTTTCACGAAATTAAGTTGTGAAGAATATATCGTTTATATAAAAATGATTCATCGTAAGATTTAGAATAATTTGATTTGACGAGGGGAAATGAATTAGATTATCATAATGATAAATATCTTTTTTATGTATGCATATAATATATAAAAAGGTGGTTGCTAATGTAGAATTTTGTTAGAGTATTAGAATGCTTACTTCACTTGAATAAAATTAAGTAGGAGGTGGCTTCCTTGCTTACAATGTAAGTAAGGAAAAGTATTTGGACATATATAGTATAAGTATAGTGATTGTTTTAATTGCCTTAACGGCATTTTTCGTTGCAGCAGAATTTGCAATTGTTAAAGTGAGGAGTTCACGAATTGACAATTTAATTGCAGAGGGAAATAATCGTGCAACTTCTGTCAAAACAGTCATTACAAACTTAGACGAATATTTATCGGCTTGCCAGTTAGGAATAACAGTTACAGCTCTTGGAATTGGGTGGTTTGGTAAACCTGCGCTAAAGCAAATGTTCGACACGCTTTTTGCAAATTGGAACATATCTACTCAGCTCGCAGATATTTTTGCTGTAATTTTAGTATTTTTGTTAATTACTTTTTTACATGTTGTAATAGGGGAATTGGCCCCAAAAACAGTTGCAATTCAAAAATCTGAACAAGTGAGTTTGCTTGTTTCTAAGCCGTTAATTTTCTTTTATCGTATTGCATTCCCATTCATTTGGCTATTAAATGGTTCAGCTCGAATCATTACGAAGCTGCTAGGGCTGAAACCGCCGAAAGGGCATGATGAGGTTCATTCGGAAGAAGAATTACGGTTGTTAGTTTCAGAAAGTTATAAAAATGGTGAGATTAATCAATCTGAATATAAATATGTAAATAAAATTTTTGAATTTGATGATCGGATTGCAAAAGAAATAATGGTACCTCGAACTGAAATGAATATTATAAGTAAAGAAATGCCCGCTGAAGAAGCTTTGCAAAAAATGTCTCGTGAAAAATATACAAGGTATCCAGTTGTTGATGGCGACAAAGACCACGTAATAGGTTTTGTAAATTTTAAAGATATTTTTACTGAGTTTGTACAGCATAAAGCTGTTAATAAAAAGACAGTAGAGCAATATGTTAGACCAATTATTTTAGTTATTGATTCTATTCCAATTCATGATTTGTTTTTAAAAATGCAAAAAGAAAGAACACATATTGCTATATTGATAGATGAATATGGTGGTACATCTGGGCTTGTTACTGTTGAAGATATTTTAGAGGAAATTGTAGGAGATATTCAGGATGAGTTTGATACGGATGAACAGCCAGAAATTCAACAAGTTAGTGAAACAAAGACGATACTAGAAGGAAAAGTACTCGTTAGTGAAGTGAATACGTTATTTGGTCTAGAGATTGATGATGATGGTGTTGATACAATTGGTGGTTGGATATTAACGAAGAATATAGAGATTGCTGAAGAGGATTCCATTGAAATTGAAAATTATAAGTTTTGTGTGAAAGAATTAGACGGGCGCTATATTAAAAGGTTAGAAGTTACAAAAACAGTAGAATCGATTGTCGTTTTAGAAGATGAAAAACAAATTTCTTTACAAGAGCAAATTAGCTCGTAAACTCTGCTATATAGCAGAGTTTTTTTGAGCATAATGTTTTTGGAGGAATACGGGCTATGATACAATTACATAAGTCAGACCTTTCACTAGGTGAAGTATTATTTTATACATATATTTGGAAGGGGAAGAAAGATGAAAAAGCATTTATATATAAATGGAGATTGGAAGTCAGTAAACACGTATAAACCATTATATGCACCATACTCTGAAGAAACGTTAGCGGAAATTGCACAAGGAACGGAAGAAGATGTTCAAGAGGCTGTTACTTCTGCAAAAAATGCAATGAAAAAAATGAATACATTAACTGCATACGATCGGGCAACTATTTTAGAGAAGGTTGCGCAAATAATGGATGAAAGAAGAGAAGAGTTTGCAGAAATTATTGCAAAAGAGGCTGCAAAACCAATACGTGCTGCAAGGGGAGAAGTAGATCGTACTGTTCTAACATATAAATTTGCAGCAGAAGAAGCGAAGCGTATATATGGTGAAACATTGCCACTTGACGCAGCACCTGGTGCAGAGGGGCGAATTGCCTATACGATTCGCAAACCAATTGGGGTTATAGGAGCTATTACGCCATTTAACTTTCCGTTAAATTTAGTAGCGCATAAAGTGGGCCCTGCAATTGCTGCCGGAAACACAGTAGTGTTAAAACCAGCTGATCAAACGCCATTATCTTCTTACGCATTAGTTGAATTATTTGAAGAGGCAGGGTTGCCAAAGGGAGCTTTGAATATCATTTCTGGTCCTGGTGCAACTGTTGGCGAGGCAATTGTTAAAAATGATGATGTTGCGTCCATTACTTTTACCGGAAGTCCGAAAATCGGAATCGGAATAAAGGAAAAGGCTGGATTAAAACGAGTTACGTTGGAATTAGGATCCAATGCTGCCGTTATTATTGATGAAGATGTAGAGTTAACTGATGAGATAATGGAACGCGTGAAATGGGGCGCATTTGTTAATAATGGACAAGTTTGTATTTCGGTACAACGTGTGTTTGTACACGAAAAGAGAATGGATGAATTTCTTTCGAAGCTAAAGAAAGCGATGGAAACAGTTGTTGTTGGTGATCCAATGAATGAGGAAACGGATGTATCAGCTTTAATTTCGAAAAAAGATGTAGAGCGAATTGACATGTGGGTGCAAGAAGCAATTAAGGAAGGAGCAACTGTTTTATACGGTGGTAAGAAGCGTGATGAAAGAATTTTCGAACCAACTGTATTAACAAATGTTCCAGAGCATGTATCTGTACAGTGCCAAGAAGTATTTGGTCCAGTTATGACAGTAAATACATTTAAAGAATTTGATGAGGCGATAGAGAAAGTAAATCATTCACGTTACGGTTTACAAGCAGGCGTATTTACAAATAACTTATTTAAAGCGATGCGTGCAATTGATGAGTTAGAGGTTGGTGGGGTTATGATTAATGATATTCCAACGTTTAGAGTAGATCATATGCCTTACGGTGGTGTGAAAGAAAGTGGCACGGGTCGTGAAGGAATTAAATATGCAATTGAAGAAATGACAGAAATGAAATTAGTGTGTATTAAAAAATAAAGCAAAAGGTACACTTGTTTAATTAAGTGTACCTTTTATTTTACTTCATTTCTTGTTTGAAAATAGCATCTTCTACATAAATTTGTTCTTTATCTACAGCTGTGCTATGAGATAATACTAAACCAATTGGTGTTTCTGTATCTTTATTTTGAACAATTGTAAAAGGAATATTTTTTTCGTTTGCTAATTTAATGTATTTTGATAAATGTGGGTAAGCAATGCCACCGTTTAGGAGGATTTGTAATGATTGAGAAGAGCGTATGCTACTTGCTACTTCAGTATATACATTACTTTGCATTACTTGACCGATAGTTAAAGCGATTTCTACGCGCTCACGTAATGTAGTTAAATACATATTACGTTCTTCTGGTTTGTTTTGCTTTTGGCCATAAATGCCTTCTTGGAGATAGTCTTCCACATTTTTATTTACCATATTTTTCACACCTTTCACTTCCTATTGTACGCAAGAATTAAAAATGATGCAAAAAAAGTCGTTTTGAATACGGAAATAATTAAAAAAATGAGAAGGAAAAAGAGAGATTTGAATATAAATAATTAAATAAGAAAGAAAAAAATAATTTTATCAACAGAAATTAACAAAATGTGACAATAATCTATTAACGAAACATATTTTTTGTGTTAATATTCAAAATATAAAGGGTATTCGTCGTATGGAAATGGAGTGAATGGAGGTTTTTCCAATCGATAAGGATATTAAAGAAGTATTTTGTTCACACTTGAAAAACAACAGGCACCAATTCGTAGAGAACTGGAAAAACAAAATGATAATTTCCGAAAAAGATCCATTTAAACTAGAAGTAGTTCAAAATGGAGAGGATTTATTAGAGTTAATAATCGAACTTACTATGGAAGATAAAGATATAAATTATCTTCAACCATTATGCGAGAAAATTGCAATTGAACGAGCAGGAGCAGATGCGAATATTGGAGACTTTGTTTATAATGCAAATGTGGGAAGAAATGAACTTTTTGAAGCGATGTGTGAATTAGATGTTAGCGCTCGTGAATTGAAACCAATTATGGCCAAAATACATACTTGTTTTGACAAATTAATTTATTATACCGTTTTAAAATACTCGGAAATTATATCGAGGAATTTAGAGGAAAAACAGCAATATATTAATGAAACACATAAAGAAAGGCTGACGATTTTAGGCCAAATGTCAGCTAGTTTTGTACATGAATTTCGTAATCCGCTTACTTCAATTATGGGATTTGTCAAATTATTAAAGGCAGACCATCCGAGTTTATCGTATTTAGATATCATTTCGCATGAATTAGATCAATTAAATTTTCGAATCTCGCAATTTTTACTCGTTTCGAAAAAAGAAATGTGGAATGAATCGGAACGTTTTTGGCTTAATGATTTGTTCCAAGATATTATACAGTTCTTATATCCGAGTTTGGTTAATGCAAATGTTTCGATTGAAAAGAATTTGCCGTATCCAATACCACTTGTTGGTTATCGGAGTGAAGTGAGGCAAGTATTTTTAAATATTTTAATGAACTCAATTGACGCTATGGAAGCAATGAAAGAAGAGCGGAAAATTATCATTGATGTTTTTGAAGAAGAGCAAGCTATTCGAATTGTGATAAAAAATAATGGACCGATGATTCCAGCTGAAAATGTAGAAACGATTTTTGAACCATTTGTAACTACTAAAAAATTAGGAACTGGTATTGGGTTATTTGTATGTAAACAAATTGTAGAAAAACATAAAGGGTCCATTATGTGTCGTTCAGATAGCGATTGGACAGAATTTCAAATTGCATTTCAAAAGTAAACAGTCTACACCAAATAAATGGTGTAGACTGTTTTAATTTGTAAGTATAACGGCTTCTAATTTAGGGTCTTTAGTTGAATAGCCTACTATTGAAATGGTATAAATTATATTCGGTTCAACATCGAATTTAGGTAAAGTTAACAGGATTTTTTTATTATCTGCGAGTGAAACTTCAATATCTGCTGTACCAGGGCTAACTTGTAAAAAATCTGTTATTTGTTTAAAGAGCACATTTTCAAATAAATGATCTCCACCTTTTAAATCTACGTTAACAACAGGGGTATCTGGAGAAAAATGCATAAATCGAATTTTGGCTTGCCCAGATGGTATATGTGTATTATCAAGTATAGGTTGTAATTGTAGGTGATTATCACTATTTATTGCGGCAAGTGTATACGTATGATTTCCCATTATCGGTACTAAAGCTGAAAAAATTGGAGTTTCGTTCCCGACAGGGACGATATCAATGCGATATTTACCTTGCACTAATGATAAATAGGGGCTAAATTGCTTAAATGAAATGTTTTTGATTACCTTTTTTCCATTTACTAAAATGTCAACCGCAGGCGTGTTTGGAGCAGAATGAAAAATTCTTATATGTGACGGTAAAGCGGCTTCTTGTGAATCTCTTTTTTCATATGCCTGTACAAGTTTTGTAAGTGCATCGTAATACTTCATATATAGTTCTACATATTTTTTGGGATTGCTATATTGATAGTAACGGGCGAGCTGATCGTAACGTACAGCTTCTTGTCCATATTTTTCGATTTCAGATTGAGACATGCACATTCCTCCTTTGTCATCATTAAAACTATATGCGAAGTGAGAAAGAGGTTATGCGAAAAACTTGTATTTCTGAATGGGAAAAGTAAAAGATTAAAAACATATTTTGGGAGAAGTATGTCTGAGTATTATTGGCTAGTAAAGTGGTACTAAAAGAGTTGTATATGGAGTTAGTTAAGTTGAATAGAAGCTTATATTTACTAGGAGTAATAAAAATATAAAAAGACTAAATTATAAGGGCATTTCAATCAACGTATCGAATACATGTATAAAAAATTTTTAGTAAAGGGATTTTTTAATTTATAGGCAAACACACATACAAAGGGATAATTGTCCTACATAATTTATAAAGGAAAGGTAGTTTAACTTCGGTGGAAGGAGTGGCACCTTGGGATGGGGATATCCCGATTATGATTGTGAATGAAGTTATGAAGGAATTTGTGTGAAAAATCGTTATATGACTGTTGAATTCGTAAAACGTATGGTTTTTTGATTTATTTTAGCGAGTCCCAGTAATATTGATAAAAGAGCGTCGTGTCGAACTGATTAATGTGGTTAATCGGTTCTTTTTTTATGTATAAACTGAAAATATTAAATGTGGAAAATTAGTTTCTATAAAAAGATTGTTATCATTGCGGCGAGATAATTGTCGAAATTTTTTTGGAAATATGCAATTTAAAGTAGGATAATAGGAAGGAGTTTAAAGGGAGTTCCGTCGAAGTTTACACAATGTCGGCATTTGAGGGAAGTTGGCATTATGTTAGGAAAACATTTAGTAATACGTTACTTTTATATAAGGGAGGGTTATTTGAGCGTATAGATAAGGATTGGTCTTAGTTTTAAGTTCTGAATTTTCTGTTTTCAAAACATTTATTAGCACTCATTTGTATATTTTATAATAGTATTTTGATAAATTCACTGCTTGTGCAGAGGATTCTTTTTTATGAAAGAAACGTCAATTTTCTTCATATACATATACAAATTGAAGAAATGGGGGAGCGCTATGCGCGATTACTTAATTAAACCACTTGTTGGTCAGCCGTATCCAATGATTTCACATGGAAAAGGTGTATATTTGTATGACCAGAACGGAAATAAATATTTTGATGGTTCGTCAGGAGCAATTACGGCAGGTATTGGACATGGCGTAAAGGAGATTGCAGATGTTATTAAAAAGCAAGCAGAGGAGATTGCTTTCGTATATAGATCACAGTTTACGAGTGAACCAGCTGAAAAACTAGCGAAGAAGTTAAGTGATTTAAGTGTAGGAGATTTGAACTGGAGCTTTTTCGTAAATAGTGGTACGGAAGCAAATGAAACAGCTATGAAAATTGCAATTCAGCATTTTCAGGAGCGCGGTATTCAAGGGAAACATAAAATTTTGTCACGCTGGATGAGCTATCACGGTATTACGATGGGAGCCTTATCAATGTCTGGGCATCCGCTGCGCAGACAACGTTTCGTATCTATTTTGGAAGATTATCCAACTATTCCAGCCCCATATTGTTTCAGGTGCCCTGTACAAAAGGTATATCCAACTTGTCAGCTTGCTTGTGCAACTGAACTAGAAAGATCAATTGAAAGAATTGGTGCGGAGCATATTGCAGCTTTTATTGCTGAACCGATTATCGGAGCAGCTGGCGGTGCGGTTGTACCGCCGAAAGAATATTATAAAGTAATTAAAGATATTTGTAGTCATTACGATATTTTATTCATTGCGGATGAAGTAATGACTGGGCTTGGTCGTACTGGTGCATGGTTTGCGATGGAGCATTGGGGTGTAGAACCGGATATTATGACGCTTGGTAAGGGATTAGGAGCGGGATATACACCAATGGCTGCGACGATTGTTAGTGACCGAGTTATGGAGCCGATTTTACGTGGGTCACGTTCTGTTATGAGTGGTCATACGCTAAGTGCAAATCCATTATCTGCAGCAACGGCTCTAGCTGTTATTGAATACATGGAGAAACATAATCTACCTGAAAAAACAGCGGAAAAGGGAGAATATTTAATTAAGGGACTACAGAAAGTTCAGCAACAATCGACAATTATTGCGGATGTGCGTGGAAAAGGGTTGCTGATCGGAATAGAATTGCAACCGTTTACAAAAGCTTCGGAGCTTATTTCGGTTGCAGCTAAAAATGGTCTTCTTTTATACCAAGCTGTTTCAGGGCAAGCAGGAAAAGAAGATAGCGCACTGCTTGTGGCACCGCCAATGACAACTACATATTCCGAGTTAGATGAATTACTTTCAATTTTTGCAAAAAGTGTAGAAGAGATGATGCAAAAAGGAGGGCATAGTATCGTATGACAACAATTACAAATACATTCAATAAATTAAAAGAGATAGAGGAAGTAATTTCTTTGTTCCATGATGATATGACATTAATGTTTGGAGGGTTTGGGGGGATTGGATCCCCTCCAACTTTAATACAGGCTATTTTAGAAAAGGGAGTTACAAATTTAAATTTAATAGGAAATGACACGGGCTTTCCTGATGTAGGAATCGGTCGTCTTGTTACAAATGAACGGGTTAAGTCTTTAGTTACTTCCCATATTGGTTCAAATCCAAATGCAGGAAGACAGTTAAATGAAGGACGATTACAAATTGAGTTTTCCCCGCAAGGAACATTAGCAGAGCGTATTCGCGCTGGAGGCGTAGGGCTTGGTGGTGTTTTAGTTGATGTTGGTGTTGATACGATTGTTGAAGATGGAAAACGAACAGTCGAAATGAATGGCAAGACATACTTAGTTGAAACTGCATTAACTGCTGAAGTTGCGATTGTTTATGCGAAAAAAGCTGATCCGTTTGGTAATCTTGTATTCGACAAAAGTGCGCGGAATATGAATCCTCATGTTGCTATGGCTGGGGACATAACGATTGTAGAAGCAGAAGAAATTGTTCCACTTGGAAGTTTAGATCCTGAGGAAATTGTCGTTCCAGGTGTTTTCGTAAATTATATCGTACCGTCGGAAGGAGTGAATTGGAAATGGGTATGGGCGTAGAAGTGAGAGATAAGATTGCTAGGCGTGCGGCGAAAGAAATACAAAATGGCATGATTGTAAATTTAGGTATTGGCATTCCATCGCTTATACCGAATCATTTGCCTGACGATATAAATGTAATGTTTCATGCAGAAAATGGAATCGTCGGTATGGGGCCAACGCCAAGTAAAGGGAATGAAGACGAGAATTTATGTAATGCAGCAGGTTTACCGACTTCGCTTATTACAGGAGCGAGTTATTTTGATAGCTGCACTGCGTTTGGGATGATTCGAAAAGGTTTACTAGATATAACGATTCTTGGGTCATTACAAGTGAGTGAGAATGGAGATTTAGCAAACTGGATTGTACCAGGGAAACGTGTGCCCGGTATTGGGGGAGCGATGGATTTAGCACAAAAAGCGAAGCGTGTCGTTGTTGTGATGAATCATGTTGATAAATACGGAAATGCAAAAATTGTTTCAGAGTGTACATTGCCATTAACGTCAAAGAAATGTGTAGATTTAATTATTACAGATATGGCGGTTATGGAAGTGACTTCGAGTGGACTCATTTTACAAGAATTAATGAGCCCGTATACAGTAGAAGATATAAAGCGACATACGGAAGCTGAGTTTCAAATTGGCTCTAACTTACTAGTTATTGAATGAGGGGAGATGTAATATATGAAGCAATTAAAAAAGCAAGTTTGTGATTATATTGAGAGTCATGAAGAGGAAAGTGTGAAATTTTTAACACGGTTAATTCAAGAAAAAAGCGTATCTGGTGATGAAAGTGGTGCGCAGGCAATTGTGATTGAAAAATTACGTGAGCTAGGTTTAGATCTTGATATTTGGGAACCATCTTTTTCTAAAATGAAAGATCATCCTTATTTTGTATCACCACGTACAAGTTTTTCAGACAGCCCGAACATTGTGGCAACTTTAAAAGGAAGCGGCGATGGAAAATCTATGATATTAAATGGGCATATTGATGTAGTACCAGAAGGCGATGTGAATCAATGGGACCATCACCCATATAGTGGTGAGAAAATAGGGAATCGTATATATGGCCGCGGAACGACGGATATGAAAGGCGGCAATGTCGCACTTATGCTTGCGATGGAAGCGATTATTGAATCTGGTGTTGAATTAAAAGGAGATATTTATTTTCAAAGTGTCATAGAAGAAGAAAGTGGCGGGGCAGGGACATTAGCGACTATATTACGAGGATATAAGGCAGATGGTGTCATTATTCCAGAACCGACTAATATGAAGTTTTTCCCGAAGCAACAAGGGTCAATGTGGTTCCGTCTACATGTAAAAGGGAAAGCTGCACACGGTGGTACACGTTATGAAGGAGTAAGTGCAATTGAAAAAAGCATGTTTGTTATAGATCATTTGAGAAAATTAGAAGAGAAGAGAAATGGTCGAATTACTGATCCGTTATTTAAAGGAATTCCGATTCCAATTCCAATTAATATTGGAAAAATTGAAGGTGGTAGCTGGCCAAGTTCTGTTCCTGATTCGTTAATTTTAGAAGGAAGATATGGTATTGCGCCGAATGAGACTATAGAGGCAGCAAAAGAAGAGTTTGAGAGTTGGATCGCTGAATTACATGATGTGGACAATTGGTTTGTTGAAAATCCAGTAGAAGTAGAATGGTTTGGAGCGAGATGGGTTCCTGGTGAACTAGAAGAAAACCATGAGTTAATTACAACACTTCAGCATAACTTTGTTGAAATTGAAGGGAAGGAACCAATCATTGAAGCATCTCCGTGGGGGACTGATGGAGGTTTATTTACACAAATCTCAGGTGTACCAACGATAGTATTTGGTCCGGGAGAGACGAAAGTAGCACACTATCCAAACGAATATATAGAAATTGATAAAATGATAGCTGCCGCAAAAATTATTGCATGTACATTACTAGATTGGTGTGAGGTGAAAAAATGAAATACTATGAATCTTTTAGAGAGCAGACAAATTGCCATACAGTAGAAGGAGTTTTAGATTATTTTAATAAACGTATTCGAATAGATCACTATACAGGAAATGTTGAAAGTATTATACAGACAATTGACGGACTAGCAAAGAAACATTCTTTCACTAAATGTATTATTAAAGGAAAGGGAGAGCATGTTTCAACATGGCTCTCTTTCGGTTTCTTATTGGAAGCGACGATACCTCATTATTTTCAAGGACACGATGCATACTTCTTTGTGAAATATAATAATGATGAAAGACGAAATAGTATTCATTGGTCTGAGGAAGATACTATTTTAAGTGGTGTAAAAGCAAAAGAAGTAAAAGAAAAAGTAGTCCCGGAGAAGTTTCTGTTAAGAAAAGCGACTGAAGAAGATGCAGAAGAATTAGCAACTGTCTTTGGAAAAGTATTTGAAGTGTATCCGACACCTTTAAATGAAGCGAGTTATGTATTACAGACGATGAAAGAAGACGATACAATTTACTACGTATATGAATTTGAGGGGAAAATCATTAGTACAGCGTCTGCAGAAATGAACGTAAAGGAAGGCAATGCAGAATTAACGAATTGTGCTACTTTACCTGAATATCGTAAACATGGGTTTATGAAAAGTTTGCTCATTAAGTTAGAAGAAGAGCTTCAAGAAAAATCTATTTTCTGTTCCTATACAATTGCTCGATCGCTATCTTTCGGTATGAATGCTGCCTTTCATCAGTTAGGCTATACATATACAGGAAGACTGGCGAACAATTGCTACATTTTCGATAAGTTGGAAGATATGAATATATGGGTAAAAGATTTATCTAGCTATTCGAAAGCATGAAGGCTCCCGCCTCAAAATTCGGCTGTAAAGTAAAAAAGTTAGGTGGGAATCTGGCTGCTCGTAAAAGCCCGACTAATTAAAGTTTTACTTTATCTAATCAAAAATAAATTTCATCAAAATATTAGAACGGAATCGTCATGCTTATAATCGCACATAGATATGCCGGAAATTCGGCATAGTATTTGCTGAATTTTCGGCAAAAGGGGGGATGACATTGCTAGCAGTTTCGACACAAGAAGTCATTGAAGCGATTTTGGGCAGTATTGATGAGGCTATACACGCAGTAGATGAAAATGGTATTACAATTTTTTACAATACAGTTGCTGCGAAACACGATGGATCCAAAATTGAAAAAGTGTTAGGAAAGCATTTGTTAGAGGCGTTCCCATCTTTAACTAGGGAAACGAGTACATTGATGAAAGTTTTAGATACAAAAAAACCAATTGTACATCAAGTGCAACATTATCAAAATTTAAATGGAGAAGATGTTTGTACCGTAAATACGACGTTACCTATTTTTATAGATGGGAATATTGCTGGTGCTGTTGAAATTGCGAAAGACTACTCTACAATTCAAAAGCTAACTGATACCATTGTCGATTTACAGTCGAAAATAAAGCGATCGTCTAGAAAAAAAGTGATTAAAAAGCATGCTGCATTTGAGACGATAGTGACAAATGATTCTCGCTTTAAACAGACGAAAGAGTTAGCGCAAAAAGTAGCGCCAACAGATGCAAACGTTTTAATATATGGTGAAACGGGAACAGGAAAAGAACTGTTCGTGCAAGCAATTCATGAAGCTTCTAAAAGAAAAAACAAGCCATTTATTGCACAAAACTGTGCAGCTTTACCAGAATCACTATTAGAAAGCTTACTGTTTGGAACGACAAAAGGTAGCTATACAGGGGCGATTGAACGGGCAGGCTTATTTGAACTTGTAGATGGAGGAACATTATTTTTAGATGAACTGAATTCAATGCCGCTCGATTTACAAGCGAAAATGCTACGTGTATTAGAGGATGGAGTCATTAGACGAATCGGTGATAATAAGACGAGGAAAGTAGATGTTCGCGTGATTACCGCGATGAATCAGCCGCCAGAAGTATGTTTACGAGAAAATAAAATTCGCACTGATTTATATTATAGATTAAATGTGTTTTCATTATATATCCCGCCACTACGTGAAAGAACTGAGGATGTATTACTATTAGCTTCTTATTTCTTGAAAGAATATAATAAAAGCTATAAAAAAGGTGTACTTCAAATTGATAAGGAAGCGAAAGAAAGACTACAAGCTTATCAATGGCCTGGAAATGTTCGTGAGTTAAAACATACAATTGAACATGCTGTCATTATTGCGGAAGGAAATGCATTAACCGCAAATTGTTTACCTCGTATATTTAAGAAAGAGAAACTTCCAAAGAAGAAAAGTATATTACCGCTTCGGGAAGCTCTTCATCAAACAGAAAAGGAATTAATAGACCAAGCGTTGATTGAAACGGAAGGAAATATTTTGCAAGCAGCAAAAATGTTAGGTATTCCGCGTCAAACGCTTCAATATAAACTGAGCAAGTACGACAAAACCGCCGAATAATCGGCGGTTTTTGTGTGTTTGCACCAATAAAAGAACGTTTACATATATAAAAGGTAATGAATATGATAGTTAATATTCTGTTATTACTGCACTTGAAAATATTTTTTCTCCTATATAATAGGGTATTTCGCACATTTACTTATCAAGAATATGAAGTTGGCATAACAATTGCTTATATAAAGGATGAGCGTATAAAAAGGGGGAATAGCAATGTTACATGATGTATACAAACCAAATCGTCACTGGAAGGATATCGAATTATGGAAAGATGTTACTGAAGAGCAATGGAATGATTGGGTTTGGCAATTAACGAATACGATCAAAACGTTAGATGACTTAAGGAAAGTGATTAACTTAACACCTGAAGAAGAAGAGGGCGTTAAAATTTCAACGAAAACGATCCCGTTAAATATTACACCGTATTATGCTTGGCTAATGAATCCTGATGACCCACGCTGTCCGATTCGGATGCAATCTGTACCGATCTCGGAAGAGTTATATAAAACGAAATATGATTTAGAAGATCCACTTCATGAAGATGAAGATTCACCAGTTCCAGGGCTAACACATCGTTATCCTGACCGCGTATTATTCTTAGTAACGAATCAATGTTCTATGTATTGTCGTTACTGTACACGCCGTCGTTTTAGTGGACAAATTGGAATGGGTGTACCGAAGAAACAATTAGACGATGCGATTGCTTATATTAGTGAAACACCACAAGTACGTGACGTTTTAATCTCTGGTGGTGACGGTCTTCTAATTAATGATAAAATTTTAGAATACGTATTAAAAAATTTACGAGAGATTCCGCATGTTGAAATTATTCGTATCGGAACGAGAGCACCAGTAGTATTCCCGCAACGTATTACAGAAAACTTATGTAACATTATTAAAAAGTACCATCCAGTATGGTTAAATACACATTTCAACACTTCTATTGAAATTACAGAGGAATCGAAAAAAGCATGTGAAATGCTAGCGAACGCGGGTGTTCCAATTGGAAACCAAGCGGTAATTTTAGCAGGTATTAACGATAGCGTTCCAATTATGAAAAAGCTAATGCATGACTTAGTAAAAATCCGTGTACGTCCATATTATATTTACCAATGTGACTTATCTGAAGGTATTGGACATTTCCGTGCACCAGTTTCTAAAGGTCTTGAAATTATTGAAGGCTTACGTGGACATACTTCTGGCTATGCAGTACCGACATTCGTTGTGGATGCACCGGGCGGAGGCGGAAAAATTGCGCTTCAGCCAAACTATTTAATTTCACAAAGTGCGGATAAAGTTGTACTTCGTAACTTTGAAGGGGTTATTACGACGTATCCAGAACCAGAGAGCTACATTCCAGGAAGAGCTGAAGGTTACTTTAAAGAAATTTATCCGAACTATGAAGAAAAACGTTCAGATGTTGGTATTGCAGGTCTTATGAGCGATAAGAAATTTAACCTTGTTCCAGATGATTTACAGCGTATGAACCGTCGTAAAGACTATGAAGATAATGATACGCATGCATCTTTAAAAGATAAACGTGATAAGCGAGACCAATTAAAAGATAAAAAATATCAATCGCAAATGGCTAAATTAGAAGAAAATGACAAAAAAACTGAGGGTGATGCAGTATGAATTGTATGTGGTGTGACAGTACAGAAGCGAAAGAAAGCTTGAATACTGTGTATTGGGAACTACCAGATGGTACGAAAGCCATTGAAATCCAAAAGACACCATGTATTTCTTGTTCCTCATGTGGAATGGACTATCAAGCAGACCATACTGTAAAAGAAATTGAAGATCAGTTGTTTTTAATTTATACGAAAGATTTGCCAAAACAACTAACATATGAAGAGTTAATGGGAAGACCAAGACTATTAAAAAGAAATTATTTTGACTTTTAACCAGCTTTTATGCTGGTTTTTTTCTTTTTTGCCTTGTATAATGTACCCAAGTTAGAAAGGCAGGGAATATTTTTGAAAAAGACATTTTACCATTATATGATGAAGCATCGCGCAGCTTTATTTAGAAATGAAATTTCAGATTTAGCAGAGGCAATGTATGATGATTTAAGTTTTCCGAAGCAATCTGAAGACTATGATGAAATTAGTTCATACTTAGAGTTAAGTGGAATGCTAGAAAGTATGTCTATATTTGATGAAGCGTGGAATTTATACATACAAGAAGGATAAAAACGATTTGAAAACATACAGAATACATTACTTTTTGAAAGTGAAGTATTCTGTATGTTTTTTTATATGAAATGTCTTGATTTAAAGCTAGTCTATTTACTAGCTTTTTTGCGTTTCACATAAATTTTATGTAGTGATATTTTTTTATCGAAAAAATTTATGAATATAAGCTTCTGTGATAAGCGTTTTTAAGTAGGTTGCATATACTGTTATCAAAATCACGACGTCAAAAAAAGGAGAGATAGAGATGGCAAGAAAAAAACAACCTAAATACAACGTAGGGGACATAGTCGTGATTACGCTATATGGAACCGTTGGTAAAATCACAAATATGAAAGTTTTAGATGGGGTTTATGTATACGAAGTCAATAATCACGATGGATTTTATGTAGAACAAACATTGCAGCACGTTACAGAGCAAGAAATGAAAAAGGGCGATACGGAGTGGATTGAATTAAATTATAATTTCACCTTTGGTGATCTCGTGCAAGTGACTGGATATGATAAAGATGTTTTCCGTATTGTTGGTTTTCGTACAGAGGTATGGAGATACAAAAATGACGCATGGGAAGATACGATATATGAGTTATCACGAATTACGGATGGTGAATGGTTAGAAGCGGATGAATCAGATTTAACTTTACTTGCCAATGCTCAAACGGCAAATGCAATTTTGAAGAAAATGAAACAAGATAAAGCCGGCATGAATAAATTGGATTTAGGAAAATTAAAGTCAATTAACAACTCGAAAAAAGTGAGTGTTAAGACAAATCGTCAAGAAATCATAGATGGGTTACTTGATATTTATAACGATTATCAATTGTTATTTGATACATTTAAAGATGAAGAATATAAAATTGTTATGGATGTTGTTCATAATTATTTAGTTAAATTGACAGAGAAAAAATAGTTAACTAGACAGAGAGAATAAATTGAACAACAACATATGCAGTATAAGGTATGCCTACAATTATTAAAAAAATAAAAAGCCATTTAATAAGAGAGTCTGCCCATTGATCTTCATGCATGAACTCTTCTTTTGTTTGTTCTACTTCGTATTGGTATTCCATTATTATTTCCCCCTTTTGGATAGCTTGTACTACCATCGTATGCACCTCGTCCAAATGATATGACCTATAAAAAAAGAAAAACTATTTTTCTAATCTCATATACATAATTTTGAGATTTTTTCATAAAACAGAAATAAAGGAGTGATGCTCATGAAGGAAATTGAAGTCGTAATTGATACGGAAGAGATTGCGGAGTTTTTTTATGAGCAACTAATTGAAAGGGGATACGTCCCAAAGCGAGAGGAAATTGAAGATCTCGCAGATATTACATTCGAGTATTTATTAGAGAAATGCATGATTGACGAAGTTTTTGATGAAGAGGAAGATTGAAAGTAACGGCGGGCTAAACTCGTCGTTTTTTACTCTTTACAAACTTGTCACAAATGTGCTTATAAATTATTGGTATAATTAAGAGAAAATTTTACTAAAGAGGTGAAGGGATGTTCAAAAAAATTATTGATTCTTTATTAGGAAAGAAAAAAAATCGTTCGTATTCGAGTAGTGATTATCGTCATAGAGGGCGCTCTTATTCAAGTAGTGACTATAAGCGACGTTCTTCTGGTTATGGACACCAACATTATAAAAGAAAACGTAAAAGCCGTAGCTTCTTTTCAAGTAGCTGATGAAATGGCATCGTGTACTAGCTTTATTTGATAGACCACTGCGAAAAAATACAATTGTAGCAGAACGTTATAAAATTGAATCAGTAATTGGAATGGGCAGTTATGGGGTTACATATGTCGTTAATGATTTACAAATAAATAGATATAAAGTCTTAAAGCAGTTAAGACAAAGTAAACAAAGATATGAGTCTGGTAGAAAATCATTTGAGCAAGAGAAAATGATTTTACAAACATTGAATCATCAAGCAATTCCTAGTCTCTATGATCAGTTCTTATGGGAGAAAAAAAGCTTTTTTGTGATGGAATATATGCCTGGTGAAAATTTTGAAGATTATATTTTCTCAGATGGGCGTGTATATAAAGAACGTGAAGTTTTTGAAATTTTATATGAAATATTAGGAATTGTTTCAGTTTTTCATAGTAAAGGTATTATTCACCGAGATTTACGTATTCCGAACATATTAATGAAAGAAAATCAAATTAGTATTATTGATTTTGGATTAGCTAAATATAAAGGTGAGGGTGATGAGCGAGCTACAACGTATGAAGGTGAACAAGCTTTGATGCGAGAAGTTCACTTTCGTAGCGATTTTTATGCGCTTGGCCATTTCTCGTTATTTTTATTATATGCAGGATATGAATCGATTGAAAAACATGAAAAGCCATGGTATGAAGAGTTAACTTTGAAAAATGATAATCGTGAAATATTGATGCGAATGTTACAAATAAAAACACCGTACTATGAGAATGTACAAGATTTAAAAAAAGATATAGCTTTTGCTTTAGAAAGGATGGAGACTCCATGTTTCAAAAGTTTTTAGCGAGTGTTGGCATTGGTAGTGCAAAAGTAGATACTGTTCTTGAAAAAGAGGGGTATGTAGTTGGAGAAACGATAGTAGGGAAGGTTCGTATAACTGGGGGATCAGTTAGCCAACAAATTGAAAGCATTTACTTAACGTTATCTACATCATATGTAAGAGAAGTGGATGATAAAAAAGTAACAGCAACGTTTGACTTAGAGCGAGTTCGTTTAACAGATCCATTTTCTGTAGAGCCAAATGAAAAGAAAGAAATTCCATTTTCATTTAAGATGCCAATTGAAGCACCACTAACACTTGGAATGAAAACGGTTTGGGTTCATACAGGCCTTGATATTAAAAATAGTATTGATCCAAGTGACCGTGATTACATTCAAGTGTTGCCAAATGCACTATTGAACAGTGTATTAGAAAGTGTAAATCAATTAGGTTTTAAAGCGCGTCATATAGAATGCGAAGAATTACCATATCGATTACGTAAGCAAGTACCATTCGCACAAGAGTTTGAGTTTATTCCTGTTTCAGGACAGTATTATGGGAAATTAGATGAATTAGAATTATTAATCTTGCCAAGTTCCCACGATCGGTTAGAAATCATTATGGAAGTAGATAGAAAATCACGTGGATTGGCAGGTTTATTTGCAGAAGCACTTGATCTGGATGAGAAGGTTATTCGCTTTACAGTAACGAATGAAGATATCCCAACGATGCAGCAAAAAATTAACAATTATATTTTTTAATAAACTATGCATAAAAAAGAAATGGAGAGGAAAACTAAAACAACCGCTCCATTTTTTTGCATAGTGAGGTTATGTATGTGAAACGATATCGACATTTATACTTGTTAAGCTTTACTCTACTCATTTGTTTTGTCGCACTATCACTTTCGTATCATACCGCTTGTATTGAGAAATTTGACAATATAGTCGCACACTTTATTCAAAGTTTTCGAAACGATTATTTGACAACCTATTTTACTTGGGTGTCCTTTATCGGTTCCAAAAGAATATATTTTCCGTTACTCATTATTCTTGTAATGTATTTTCTCGTTAGAAAAAAGTTGCTTAGTGCATTACTTCTAACAATTAATTACTACGGATCTCGTTATTTAAACAGTATGCTTAAACTATGGTATGAACGGGCAAGACCTGATGTAACGCAGCTTGTTACTGCAACTGGATATAGTTTTCCGAGCGGTCATACGATGAATGCTACTGCTTTTTTAGGATTTATTGCATACGTCACAATTACTGAAGAGCGTATTTCATTGCATAAAAAACTGTTGATTATTCTTATAGCAAGCTTTGTTGTATTATCTATTTCAGTTAGCCGAATATATCTTGGCGTGCATTTTCCATCTGACATATTAGCAGGATGGGCAGCTGGCGGTAGCTGGCTCGTTTTATGTGTTATATTTCATAAAGCGTTTATAAAAAAAGAACCTATGTCATAATAGGTTCTTTTTCCATTGGTTCAACATGAATGTGGGCATGGTAAATTCCGAATTTTTTTCGAAGCATGGCTTCGATGTTGTCAGTAATACAGTGACTTTCTCCAACATCCATACGAGCGTCTACCTCGATTGTAATATCAACGTACGTTTGATTCCCGTACATACGCGCTCGAATATCTACAATGTTTTCCACACCAGAAATATGCTCAATAGCATCAGCATATTCTTCCATTTTATTAGGATCAATGCCATCTGTTAGCATATGAGAAGCTTCTACGAAAATTTCCCATGCAGTTTTACAAATAATAAGGCCGACAATTAGAGCGGCAATAGGATCTAAAATAGGCATTTGGAACTGTGAGCCGACAATGCCTACAACTGTACCAATACTTACGAGCGCATCTGATAAATTATCCTTTGCGGCAGCTTCTAATGATTTACTCTTTGTTCGAAGTGCAATCTTTTTCGTATACCTAAATACACAGTACATAACGACAGCAGAAAATAAAGCTACCCATGCAGCAAGTACATTGGGCGCAGCTTGTTTCGGATTTAAAAATGATTGAATGGCACTAATAACAACTTCTAATCCGACCGTTGCCATAATGAAAGAAGCAACAAGCGAAGCTATTTGTTCTGCACGCGAATGCCCATATGGATGATCTGGATCTCGAGGTTTACGAGAAATTTTTAAACCGATTAATATTGCTAAAGAGGCACCAATATCCGTTAAGTTATTCAAACCGTCAGCACGTAATGCGCTAGAGAGGGTAATATAACTGATGATAATTTTCATAGAGGATAAAAATATGTAGGCCATAATGCTGACAATAGCACCTTTATCAGCTTCTTTATGAGAAAGAGTATCCATTTTAATCACGCACCTTTCTTTAAAGGAATTTCTTTCTATACATAGAGTATCAAATGAAACTCGTGTGGGTCTATACAAACATTGTTGACACTTTATAGCTTTTTAAGTAGGGGGTAACAAAGTTTCGTTAAGGAAAAATATGTTGAAAAGTACAAAGTGAGGGTATGAATATAATTGGGAATCATTCACAATGAAAGGGATAAGATGGTAGGTGGATGTAGAAACGAATACTTTTCTTACTATGTATTTTTCTAATAATGACTGGATGTAATTCATCAAATGATGAAATTGTGAAGAAGTATTATATTTCTAAATGATCAATATCTACATGTAAAGGATACGGTGGAGTAAATGAAAGATATGTAATGAACATAGAAAACAAACAAATAATCAATGGGGTTCATAACTTGTGGATTGAAATGAAAAAACAAAAGGAAAGTGGCGAAATACCACAATACGATATATTAATTACATATGAAAGTGGTGATACGAACGTATACATCTATACTTAGGGGATGAAGGGGGAAAGGAGTGTAATTATGTACATTGGTCATGAAGAAAGAGCTACGACAATAATTGTGAAAAAAGATGAAAATCCTCTGAAAAATATTTTTCAGAGGATTTTCATCTTAGTATGCTTCTAAAAACTCAGTAACTTGCTCTTCAGTTTTTGCGTTAGCACTATGTAAGTGGCCTAGCTTCTCACCATTTTGGTATACAAGTAAACTTGGAATACCCATTACTTGATACTCTTCAGCGATACTTGGAAACTCATCTTTATTAATAGAATACCATTCAAACTTATTGAACTCTTCCATTACCTCTCCGATAAAGTTGTCCATACGTACGCAATCCGGGCACCATGTAGTAAAGAACTTAACAACTACTGGCTCCTCACTTGCGATGATGTCTTTGAATTCTTTTTCAGACTTGATTTCTCTCATATTTTTGACTCCTCTCAATGTTACACGGATAAGCTAGTATTTGTATGCGAAATCCGTAATTGCAAACATTAGTATTTTTGAAATAGATTGTTTGCAAAATCTTCGACTGCTTTTTCTTGTAGGTCTGGTACAACTTGTGAGTAGGTGTCTAATGTGTTGCCTACTCTTTCATGTCCTAATCATTCGCTTACGATCTTTAGTTAAATACATTATTGCAACATTAATGTTAAGGGATTGCTTTAGATCATGAAACCGAATATCAGGAACCTCACTTTTCTTTATAAGCTTTTTCTTCATTTTTTGCAAGTAGCTGGGATGGCATGATTAGAAATTTCTTTAGATATTTATGGGGAAGTATCGTTAATAGAGTGACATTAAAACTAAATGGACTAGATAATTAGAAAGTGAGAGTGATTCATAATGAATTTTTCAAAAGAGAATACAAAAAAGATTCCGTAACTGAAAAAATGGGTTGCGGTTTTTTCTTTACTTGAATTTTATTATATTAAATTCGGTATGCGAAAAGATTTTAGATGAATTGGTGCCTTATTTGTCTGCACTTGGTATGGACTTAGGTATATGGACAGACCATGAGAAAATCTCTGAATATACTAATAAAAAAGGAGATGTTGAGTAATGGCACGTTATAGTTTACATGGAGGACACAATAGTATTGTACAAGGGGCTAACTGGGGAAATCGGAAAGAGCATATTTTGGATCGTCAAGTTAAAGATGCGGTTGCAGCCAAGTTAAAAGCTTTAGGACACACAGTCTATGATGATACGGACGAAGTAGGAAGCACTCAAGCTCAAAATTTAAATAATATTATTCGTAATAGTAATTCACATGTTGTAGATTTGGCTATTGCTTTTCACCTTAATGCAAGTGATGGAACTGGGCAGGGTGTTGAAGTGCTGTATTATGATCAGAATGAACTAGCGTCTAAAATTTCAGCTCAACTAGCAAAAGATATTGGATGGCGTGATCGTGGTGCGAAACAACGTAAAGATTTAGCAGTATTGAATGGGACTAAAGCACCAGCTATTCTTATCGAATTAGGATTCATTGATAATGATTCCGACATGGCAAAATGGGATGTTGATAAAATCGCTAATTCAATCGTTTTTGCTTTAACTGGACAATCTGGTGGAGGTAGCCAACCACCTCAAAAACGTAATATTGTCGAAGTTGGTGGAATAGGTAAAGAAAATTTGGCTGAATTAGTAAGTGCTTTAAACTCAGTTAAGATGACAGGTAACTTAATTCTTAGAAGTGATGGCTATGTTTATCCTGTAACTGATCCAACTAGCGATACTCAATTAAAAGCATTCACTGATTATCTTGATCGTAAAGGCTGGGCATATACTGTTAAGTAAACATACTATGTAAATGCAAATAAGCCTATGTAAAGCGAAAAAAGAGGCCTACTCGTATGATGAGTAGGCTGCTTTTTTATTTTATAAAATAAATTAATTTGAATAGAGGTTTTCCTCAAGCATTTATTAAAGCTACGAATATTTATAAGAATATGAGTATGGAAACAGGTCTAATTTTGGAATAGCGGAGGAGATTGTTGTGGACATAACTCAAAGTGTGGCAAGAATAGTAGTAAATGGGAAAGACCTTCCGTTCACTTCAGTTCAAACCTCTGCGTGGAATAATGGTCCTGTATATGATGTAACTGTTTCAACAAAGCAGAGAGTGAACGAGCTTTATCAATTTATGTGGTCACAGGTACCAGTTACACTTACGATGTATTTTCTTCAAGGAGCAGACTTAATGCGATTTGTAAGGATTACTGGGATTAATGAAAGTGTAATGGGAGAATATATATATCATTTTTCTTGGGGATAAAAGCAATTTAAAGTAGCCTAAAAGCTACTTTTTATTTTGTAAAGGAATTAATTATCAGGAGATGGATAAATTGGGATAGTTAAGGAAAATAAGCATAGACTGTGAACGTGTATAAGAAGCTCAATAAAGAAAGAACAGCGAGACATGTTTAATGTCTCGCTGTTCTTTCTTTATATTATTCGCAAATAGTTCCGGTTGCTATACCAGTTGGAGCAACACCTACTGGGACCGTATCAATAACCGTATTTGTCGCAGTATTTATGACAGAGACAGTATTACTAGCTTGATTTGTAACATAGGCACGAGTGCCATCTGGTATGATAGTTACTTGATCAGGGGATAGAGCAACAGGAATTGTATCAATTACAGTATTTGTCGCCACGTTTATTACTGATACATTATCGCTAACTTTATTTACAACATAAATACGGGTGCCATCTGGTGTAATAGCAATACCAACAGGTTCGGTACCTACGTTAATTGTATCAATAACGGAATTGGTAGCGGTGTTAATAACAGAAACGGTATTGCTATTTTGATTTGTGACATACGCACGAGTGCCATCTAGTGTGAAGACGATTATCCTAGGGCGAATACCAACAGGGATGGTAGCGCTAACTGTATTTGTCGCAGTATTTATAACGGAAATTGTGTTACTTAATTCGTTTGCAACATATGCAAAGGCTCCATTTGGAGAAACAGTGATTCCTTGCGGAGCGTTGCCAACGGGAATGGTATCAATAACTGTGTTAGTAGCAGCATTAATAACAGAAACAGTATTATTACCATGATTTCCAACATAAACAGTTGTGTTATTTGGAGAAACAGCTACGCCAATCGGATTAGATCCAACAGGGATGGTAGCAACAACTGTATTAGTGGCAGTATCAATAACGGAAACGGTATTAGAAAAAATATTAGTAACATAAGCGCGAGTCCCATTTGGTGAAACCGTTACTTCAAGAGGTGCATTATCTACAGTAATTGTAGCAACGACTGTATTAGTTCCGGTGTTGATTACTGATACTGTATCATCTGCAGGATCATCTATGGTTCCTGCGTTTGTAACATAAACAAGGAAATTACATGCAGGTCCGGTTGGTCCAGTTGGTCCAGTCGGACCTGTTGGACCTGTTGGACATTCACAATCTCCAGTCGGTCCCGGTGGTCCTTCTGGTCCCTGAATCCCTTGCACACCTTGAGGACCAGTAGGCCCTTCCGCCCCTTCTGGTCCTTGAATCCCTTGCACACCTTGAGGTCCAGTAGGCCCTTCCGGTCCTTCCAGTCCTTGAATTCCTTGCACACCTTGAGATCCAGTAGGCCCTTCCGGTCCTTCTGGTCCCTGAATCCCTTGCACCCCCTGAGGTCCAGTCGGTCCCGGTGGCCCAGGAACTCCCATTCCAGTCCCAGAACCAGTCGGTCCCGGTGGTCCCTGAGGTCCTTGGATCCCTTGCACACCTTGAGGTCCTTCTGGTCCTTCTGGTCCTTCAGGCCCTTGAATTCCTTCAACGCCTTGAGGTCCTTGAGATCCTTCTGGTCCTTCAGGTCCTTGAATTCCTTGCACACCTTGAGATCCCTGAGGCCCTTCTGGCCCTTCTGGTCCTTGAATCCCTTGCACACCTTGAGGCCCCTGTGCTCCTTTAGGTCCTTGAATCCCTTTTGGTCCAGTAGGCCCAGTCGGTCCAGTACTACTTAATAATGAACTATTCAAGATTCCTTGTAAAATTAAGTTGAATGTTTGTTGTAACAATGGGTCTGAAATATTCGAACAACTAATAAGTGAAGATAAGTTTTGGAATAGGAATTGGAACAGTGCTGAGATTTGAGTGAGGGATGCAGTAGGTAGAGAATTAATTAATTGATTTATAGTTCGAATGACTAAATTTCTATTTGGAGTATTTGGTTGTACTGCAATTAATAAATCATTTAATGCTTGTAATGCTGATTGGAGTATTTGAATAGTTATTGGATTTGGTGTTGTAAAGAAAGAAAGGATAGCTTCGTTTAATTGGTTAATTAATTGTAATAATTCTTGTTGCTGAGAATTTGAGAAAAAGACAGGTGTACAACAATTAGTTTGATCACAAGGGGATATAGAAATAAAGCAGGGGACCTGGAACTTTTCGCACGGATTTGTTGAGTTTGAATTTTGATTATATTTCATAAATACCTCCTTTTAAAAAAATATTAAGTACGTCTTGATAACTACTATTTGCTTCTAAATTTAAAGTGATTTTGAGTATATGTTTAATGTGAAATATTCAAGAATATTTTTTCTTTTAAGTATATGTCAACAAAATAGAGATGTTCTTATGGGGTGTCCATTTAAAATGCGATATTTAATTGAATATTGTGATAATGTAAAAGTTTAAAATGAATAACGTGCTAAAGGCTAGTAGACTAGCTTTTAGCACTCACTAAAATAATTATACATAACATACTTTGTAATAACTTATTCGGAAGTGAGTTGAAATTAATGTTTTATTCATATGTGGATTCTCAAGTTGGCATACGACCAGCGTATGGTACGGCTATAACGTATAGCGGGGCACAAAGTACAGTTCAAGCTGTTCAACAAGCATTGCAAATGCAACAACAAATGCAAATGCAGCAAGGTATACAACCGTATTATTCCTCTATGGAGTATTTTTACCCAACGCAACATTTTACACCATACGGAATTGCTTTTACTTCAATTCCATATGGAACAGTATTCAATTTATAAATATAGAGGAATAAAATGAATACAAAAGGGTGCAAGTAAAAAGCACCCTTTTAAAAATAAGAATAGCTAGTCCAAACCTCTCTAATCAATCTTGCATAATATGTAGTAATAAGCTTGAAAGGGGAACGAGTATGTCTTGTTATTACTACTGTAAGTATTGTAAGGATTATAAAAAGAAGCAACATGATTGTCGTAATAACACTAGTAAGTGTCATGCCAACAAGGATAATCTTGTTAGGGCATCAGCATTTAGAGCTAGAAATACTGTAAATCAAAATGTTCCTGCTAATACTTTTGTGAAAGTGTTATTCCAAAATGAACAATTTGATTTAGCAAATGAGTATAATCCAGCAACGTCTATTTTTATGCCGAAGACGAAAGGCGTATATTCTATTATTGGAACGATTGGTTTCTTTCCAAACGATACAAATTTAAATTATAGAGCTCGTGTAGAAATTCGTGTGAATGGAAATGCAGCAATAGCTATAGATAATGACTTTTTTGGTCCAATAGGTTTTGGAAATGTTGTAAGTGTTTCAACAATCATTCAATTGAATGCAGGAGATATAGTTGAGATTTATGCACAAAGTAGTATAGATGGTGTTTTAAGCCCCTTAGAAGATGGTTCGCACTTTGAAGCGGCAAGATTTCCGTCTCCTACTAAATAAAGTAGGTAATTTAAAAATGAATAGAAGTTTAATAATAGATCCTCACCAAACAGGTGGGGATTCATTTTTTTATTAATAATAGTAACAGCTCATCCAAGCTTTTCTAATCAATTTTGCATAGTATGTAATAATAAATTTAAAGGGGGACTTACTACGTCTTATTATTACTGTAAGTATTGTAACGAGTACAAAAAGAAGAGTCATGATTGTTATAGGAAAAGTAGTCAATGTGATGGGAAGTATGTAAAAGTAAATTGTTGTGGTAATAAGAAAGAGGAGCTTGTAAGAGCGTCGGCATTTAGAGCTGTGAATACAGTTAATCAACCTATTCTGGCAAATACGTCTGTTAAAGTGTTATTTCAAAATGAACAATTTGATTTAGCAAATGAATATAATCCAGTAACATCCACTTTTATGCCTAAGACTAGAGGGGTGTATAGTGTATTAGGGAATATAACGTTCTCACCAAATGATATTAATGTGAATTACAGAGCTAGAGTAGAAATTCGTGTAAATGGAAATACAGCAATAGCTATAGATAATGATTTCTTTGGGACAGGGGTATTTTTTAATAATGATGTTTCAGTCACTTCTATTCTTCAATTAGAAGCAGGGGATGTAGTTGAAATTTTCGCAGAGAGTAGTATTGATGGCGTTATTGTACAAAACGTTAATGGTTTAAATACTGTTCATTTTGAAGCGGCAAGGTTTCCTTCTCCAATTGAATGAAGTTGATAAGTAGATGTTTTATAGAAAGTTTGTTAAGACCCTCACTAAATAGTGTGGGCTTTTTATTGTTTTTCTAAAATATATAAGCAAACAGATTTAATTTCGTTTATTATATGAGTGTTTTATGAATTAGATATAATGTTTTAATAGAAGAGAAATGAATGGTAATAGTGAGAGTATAATATATAGAAGGTTATTGTCGAGTCCACACGATGGATATAAAAAAAGAGCATACATAAAAAGTATACTCAAAAGAAAGATAGGTTTTATGAGTGGATAATCTCCATACGATAATATATGCGTGTTTAATGAAAACGTGTAAAGAATCAATAAATTATCAATGGAATATCATGAAATGAGTAATTTTAGTTTAGGGATGTAGTTGTTTTCTTTCGAAATAATCTAGGTAAAAAAGTTGTGAAAATCGTGCATGATGGGGACTAACAATGGGATAATGATCGTACTTCAGTTACATATTTCTTAAAGTTTGGATATTGCGTGATAGTTTGGCATTTAGGGGTGAGTAGTTGATTAATTATAGAAACATTTGTAATTACTTCGTTACAAGGACCGAAAAATGTAACTTTTAGTTTTGAATTCGGTGGAACTTTGAACACGATAGGTTCTTTTTTCATGAAATCAGCTCCTAATATTCCACATTATATGTGCTTCACCTTTTGATTTAAATGATTATTAAGGTGTATTTATATAATATGAAATCTTTGTTAAGTTGATTATAATATAGAACCTCATTGTCGTATAAGTACATAAACATGTGGGGAAAAGCGGAGAATACTCTATGAAATGTATAATTAATATAATATGAAAAATGATTTAACTATCTAATGCATTTTATGTCCTGATACATATTACGGTAGTAAGAATAGTATGAGGAGGTAATAAAAGAATGCAAGAAAATGTACAAGCTCAGCCACAGCTTTCACCACTGTGGATCACATATTTTAATGAACTAAGAAATTCAATTGGTGTTGATCCAACAGTTACAGTGGGGCCACTTATTCCGGTTGGCGGGAATTATATTATTTTAGTGCATGCGTTAAGTAATGAAAAAGCGAGAGCATTAGCAACGCTTCTAAAATCTTCTGTACAATTTGGAAATGTAAGTGTAACCATTATTGAAACGAATAATGAAAATGAAATTGTAAATCCATTTCCTTGTCCACTAGATGCATTTGAAATTGCGTATTTATTTCAAGTAGCGTTAGAGAATAATCCTTATTTTGAACAAGTTGTGGTACAACCTCAGTTCCCTGGTGGAGTGAATGTTGTATTTCCAGTTTTTAAAGCGGAAGTGATCCAATTTTTTAATGATGATATTTCAAATCTATGTCAAACGTTTACAGGTGTTGCTGCAAATGTGTTTCGTGATGTAATGCAGGAGGATGTTTGTGATATCCCAATTTTATTTTCCACAAGTTGCGTTATGAGCAGTGAAAATCCACAATTACAAAATACAGATTTAGAACCAAAGTTGTTTTATTAAGATGCAAAAAGACATTTTCAAAAATCGGAAATGTCTTTTTTATGTATTAATATTATTTTGTACCAAAATTTATTGGCTGGAAATCAGTGGTAAAATGTAAAATAATTATAGTTTTACTCAATTTTAAATAGGCTGGATAGCGTATGGAATTGTTGATTACAGATAGAAATGAAATAAACAATGAGTGTTAGGCTAGACTATTATAAAAAGATAGTTCACATATAGGGGTTTTCTACGTACAGGCAAATAAACATAGGACATATAGAAGATTTATTATTATCAACAGAAAAATCATTTTAAATAAATTGATATTTTCACGCCTAATTATATGAGTTAGAGGAGAGATTGAAAGAAGTAGTTTTAAAGATTATATATTTCAAAAAATAAAGATTTCTTCTTATTTATATTATAGATAGATAGTAATAGGTATATGTGGATTACGCTAAAACAAGCTTTGAATATGATAATAAAAAGGAGTTGAATTGTAATGGGTTATATTGTTGATATTTCAAAGTGGAATGGAACTATTAATTGGGAAATTGCAGCGCCTCAACTAGATTTAGTTATTGCTAGAGTGCAAGATGGTTCAAATACGGTGGATTTTATGTATCAAAACTATGTGAATGCAATGAAGAAGCATAGTGTTCCGTTTGGTAATTATGCATTTTGTCGTTTTATTTCTATTGCAGATGCAAAGAAAGAGGCACAAGATTTTTGGAATCGTGGCGATAAGTCTGCTGCGTTTTGGGTGGCGGATGTTGAAGTACAAACGATGGTAGATATGCAAGGCGGGACACAAGTATTTATAGATGAATTACGTCGTTTAGGTGCGAAAAAAGTAGGTTTATATGTTGGGCATCACACGTATGTATCGTTTGGAGCGCGTAATATTGATGCTGATTTTGTATGGATTCCTCGTTATGGAGGGAATAAGCCGGCATATCCGTGTGATATTTGGCAATATACGGATTCGGGGAATGTTCCTGGGATCGGGAAATGTGATTTGAATCAATTAATAGGAAATAAGTCACTTTCCTGGTTTATAGATTCGAATCAAGAAAATCAATCTAATGTAGTGGATTTGCAGCAATCAAGTGGTATTGGTATTGCAGTTTCAAAATATCCTGATGGATACGGCATAAATATATATGAAAATCCTGTGAACCCCCAGTATACAGGTGCAATCACTAAGAAAATCCCGTATTTAATTTTAAACAGTTATTGGGGAGGCGGCGATAAAGATATGATTTGCTTAGGGAATGATAAGCAGTGGGTATATTTAAAACATTTTGATGTGAGATGGTATTATGCTTCTTCAAAATATCCTGTTGGGTACGGAGTGAATTATTATGGAGAGCCTGAATGTATTAATTATAAAGGAAATATAGATGGATCAACATCTTACCGTGTGTGGGGAAGAGTAAAAAATGCGGTAGATATCGGACAAAGTAGTTGGATACCGGAAAAACATTTAATCATTAAGTAACCTTAGTCGTTAAATGTTTTTGAGGCATTCGTAAAGAGTCTTCTCATTAATAAATAGTGAGAAGATTTTTCATATTTGTGTATAAAAAATATGATACATATTTGATTCAAATGAAATGAATTACATATGGAAAACACACTGTTTTCACAATATCGGTGTATAGTTACGTTGCATAATAATAAAAGTGAGGTATTTGAATTGAAAAAGAAAAAGCTATTTTTGGGAACAATTATTTCATGCGTGGTACTCGCATTATCTGCATGTGGTTCCTCAGACAACGTAGTAACATCAAAAGTAGGAAATGTTACAGAGAAAGAGTTAAGTAAAGAATTAAAACAAAAATATGGAGAAAGTACATTATATCAAATGGTATTAAGTAAGGCGCTGCTAGATAAATATAAAGTTTCAGATGAGGAAGCAACAAAACAAGTAAAAGAAGCAAAAGATAAAATGGGTGACAATTTTAAAGAGACTTTAGAAAAACTTGGGTTAAAAAACGAAGATGAATTAAAAGAAAAAATGAAACCAGAAATTGCATTTGAAAAAGCGATTAAAGCGACTGTCACAGAAAAAGATGTAAAAGATAACTATAAACCAGAAATGAAGGTAAGTCATATTTTAGTAAAAGATGAAAAAACCGCTAAAGAAGTAAAAGAGAAAGTGAATAATGGTGAAGATTTTGCCGCTTTAGCGAAGCAGTACTCAGAAGATACTGGTTCAAAGGAACAGGGCGGGGAAATAGCTGGTTTTGGACCTGGGCAAACTGTTAAAGAATTTGAGGAAGCTGCGTATAAATTAAATGCAGGACAAGTAAGTGAACCAGTTAAAACATCTTACGGTTACCATATTATTAAAGTGACCGATAAAAAAGAGTTGAAACCATTTGAAGAAGTGAAGGATAAGATCCGTAAAGATTTAGAACAACAAAGATTACAAGATACGACAGGTAAATGGAAACAGCAAGTAGTCAATGATTTATTAAAAGATGCTGATATTAAGGTGAATGATAAAGAATATAAAGAGACATTTAAATTTCTAGAAAAGAAATAATACGGATAGAAAAAACAGAAATGTAGCATTTTGCTAGACTTCTGTTTTTTGTTTTTTTGAAAAAAGAATGCAGACTTCTTCGGTAAACACAATCATACTAGAATGATTCGGATAAGTAAAAAACAAAAAACTAAATAAAATAAAATTTCGCATCTTCATATGAAATTTTTAAAGGTAAAACTCTAGAAGTATTATGTAACTTTAATTAGAAAAGGGAACTCATATTGAGTTCCCTTTTCTAATTAGTGTGTGTGTTATAAAAAAGATAGTAAGACAATATAATATTACATTTAAATATTAAGAATTACAATGGAAAATTGTAGGAAAATGAAATAGGAAATAATAATCGTTTTAAAAAATGTTGATATAGTAATGTTTTGATTATTTTATTACATATAAATTAAGTATATAAATTTTTATAGTGGATCAACATAATTTGAAGAATAGTACATATAATATTTTTGAATAAACATTTGCAATATTATAGGAAGTGAAAAGTTGAGCATTCTATTAAAAAGGATGTTCTTTTTGTTATGAATATTTCTAAATGTATTATTTACTAGATGAATAAATGAAAGTGGGGGAGAATATATGAAAGTGATTTTTCAAAGAGAAGACGGAGGGAAAGTTTTTGAATCGAATGATGAAAATATAAGTGATTTATTAGCTATATTAAAAGAAACGAAAGGGATTAAAATTGGGATGGTTGAGTATGAAGTGTTAAAATATGAAATAGAGTATTTTCGTCATCCGAAAAGAGGAGAAACGGAGAGAGAGTTACATATAACCATACATCCTAAATATATGTAATGAATGGTAGCAATATCAAACTATTATGAAAGCAAAGGAGTATTTGATATTGTAATATGATATGTACGAAAAGAGAGTGTGGAAATCGCCCTCTTTTCACAGAAAACCTATAAGGAATAAATTGAGTTACATTATAAATTTCTTAAATTTTGTGAGTTCGTTCATTATAATGTATGTTTGCGTTTAAGAATGGTTCATGCAAAAAAAATAAAGCTTTGTAGTGTAGGCAGGGATTTTATATTCAATTAAACGAATGTAATGTTGTAGTTTGTTGACGAATAATAAATGAAACTTTCATTCAGAAAGAAAGCTAGTCAAGATAAAAAAATAAATTTGAAAATATAACGTATTAGAAAAAACGATTTCACTTTATGTGAAATCGTTTTTTATTCGCTAAATGTGTAGAGAGTGAAAAGTTTGTTTTAAGGGAAAAAAATATAAATATGCCCCTTCTCAAAAGAACATAGGTTCGTGTATAATTAGAACGAATGTTCTTTTTGATGCAGACCTTATACAATTTAGAAATAAATACGAACTTAGTAATTACTAAAAATGATGGAGTAACAGTATGTGTGAAATAGAGTGGATAAATGATCAAGGAGATAAAGAAATGAATCATGTAAAGAGGCAGAAAGAAGAAAGAGAGTGGGTTCCATTTACAGTAATGTCGGAACAATTGTTAAGTATGAGAAAGGTTATTGGTGAGAAATTAAAAGTGCAAAGGCCGATAGTAACAAATGAAGAAAAAGAAAGAATTTCTGATAAATTGCTAACGGCATTATTGTCTGAGCAAGAAATATTGGTGACATATTTTGAAGATGGCTACATACTTACAAGTTATATGACAGTCGTTCATATAGACCCGGTAAGGCAGATTATAATGTGCACAGACGCATTTTATAAAACTCACGTAATGAGTTTTACAGATGTAATTGAAATAATGTAATAGAAGCTGAACTTAAATATCCAGCTTCTATTATTTCTGATAGATGGAAGAAATAATGCGAAATAGCAGCTAGCTTCATGCTAACTGCTAAGCCCCAGGGAAAGGGAGAAAAAGATAGGGTACTCCAACATTCAATAATAGCTGTGAAACAGCCTGATTATAGTATAGACAAATCTAAAATTCCTATACAGAAAGATGAAAAATAGGGTTAGGCTGTACCCACTTGATTTTGATCTGCAAGGTCCGAATCAAACGTATTAGTCGCACTAACACCGTTAAAAGTATTAACAACAAAACCAACGTTTGATGCGCCAGATCCATTGTAAGCTTTTGTATTTTCTTTGGGAGAAACGTTGTAGAAATCACCTAAGTTAAATGATCCGTTACTATTTTGTACAACTAAATTCCCTACAACTGAGGGCATAATTTTCACCTGCTTTATAATGAATTGTTAACATTACTATATGGGAGTAAAGTCCAAATGGTTCATGTAACAAAAATTGTGGAATAGTAAAACGTTTCAAGCGTGGCTTTCAATAAAAGTGTGTTAAACTTAATATGAGTTGGATAATAAAAAAGAAATAATTTGTATAATTAATATATACGAAAACAAAGGAGGCAAAATGTTATGAATAACGTTATAAAAAAAGTAGATTTATCAGATGCAAAATCAAGTAATCTTGTTGCGCTTATTTATAGCAATGAAGTTATATTGATTGAAAACGCATTTTGTCCAAATGAAATAAAATTAAAGTTTAATGAGATTGCAATTTTATCTGCAATTAAAACAGCTCATATTGCAAAAGTGTCCATCAGAAAAGAACTTGAAGCGCTTTTTCATGATACAGGAGTATTACTGGTGAAACAAAGTGCTGAAGTTGGTAGCAGTCAATCTATAACAATGCATTTTGAGCAATTCAAAAAATTACAATATGAAATTGAGCTTTTAAATAAAAGTATGTAATCAGGCTAGTTGAAGGTTCTTTCACAAAAGTGGACTGTGTTATGTTGAAAAGTGGATTGGAAATTATTTGGATGAATCGCACTATAAACATAAATATAGTTTTATGAAAATGCAGGATAATGAGGCTATTAAAGCAGGTAAATTAGGTACAGTTTATATGTATCGTTTTGAAAAATGTGGGAAAGAGAAGTTGAAATTTAAAAGTAATAATGAAATAAGCAACGAATTTTTAAATATGTAAACGGGAGTAACCACTATGGTTACTCTTTTGTTTATGTGTGCAGTATTAAAAATACTTCTAAAGTATGAAGTGTTTTTAATACTTTAGTAAATAGTTAAATGAAGGTTAAAGGAGTAAAATATGGTAAAGGGAGGCGAGGAATTGAAGCGAAATGACATTAGAAAACTCGTAATTATTACAGGAGTGACACAAGGATTAGGACGCGCGATGGTTGATCGATTTCATGAATTGGGATGGAACATATGTGGATGTGGACGTTCAAAAGATAAAATTGAAGAACTAAAAAAACAATACGGTAATACACATGATTTTCAAATAATTGATGTTTCAGATTCGCAGCAAGTTAGTAGTTGGGCAAATGATATCCTTACTAAATATCGGACTCCCGACTTGTTAATAAATAATGCATCCATTGTGAATCAAAATGCACCAATTTGGAAAGTTACCGCTGGGGAATTTGAAAATGTAATGAATGTAAACGTGAATGGTGTAGTAAATGTAATAAGAGCATTTGTCCCAGCAATGGTAGATAGAAAAGAAGGAATTATTATTAATATGAGTTCTAGTTGGGGAAGAGAAGGTGAGGCAAATCTTGCACCATACTGTGCCTCGAAGTTTGCAATTGAAGGTATCACGAAATCTATGGCACTGGAATTGCCTGATGGCGTGGCTGTAGTTGCTTTAGATCCTGGCGGTGGTATTAGCACTCCAATGCTGTATTCATGTGCACCACAGTATGTTAATGAATCACCCACACCTGAAATGTGGTCACATAATGCGATTCGATATATATTGAATATAACAATAGATAAAAATGGAGATTCATTGACATGCCCAGCATGTGTTTAAAAATAAGTATCTATTACTCAATGTAATTTCAGTGATATACGCTTTGGCTAAAAAAGTACCTTTAAGGTACTTTTTGTATTAGTAACACATTATAGAATGCACAAAATTACATATGGAAAATAAAATATTTGATTAAGAGTGACTTTTGGTTATTTCGAAAGCACGAGAAAATATCAAAATAGGTGATGAAAATGAATCCAAGCAGTTTAAAAGTGACAGGAGCATGGTATCAAGTAGGAGGAAATCTTACAGCTGCTATTGGAACGACAAGAGGATTTATTGGGGAAGAGAAAATTGAATCGGACCTTGTTATTATAGGAAGCTCATTGCAAGCCTTCGGGTATATTTTACAAATTATAGCGAGTAATTATACCGAAGATGAAGAAGTAGAAAATCGAAATATATGTTTGCAGAATGAAAGTGAAACACTGGATAAAATGGGAATTGAGTTATTGGCATTAGGGAATATATCAAATGTAATAGGAACATATTTTAATAAAAATGAACAATTAACAGAGAATGATTATCTTATCATTGTCGGGAACAGTTTACAATCGATTGGTGCTTTTTTAGGAGTAGAAGCAGCTTTGATTGAGATGAAAGTAATACAGCGAATCATTGTACTAGGAAATTCTATGCAAAGCTTAGGGGCCGGACTACAAGCGTATCAAGGCATAATTAATTTATCGAAGGATGAAATAGAAAACGAAGATCGTATTCTTGATAAGAAGGATGAGAGGATAATAGCACTGATTGGTATTTGGATACAGGCAATAGGAACGGTAATTTCTGCGATTGGATTAACTGCAGTAGAGAAAGAGAAAAGTTTTGAAAATAATAAGGATTTTAAAATGCTCATTGAAAGAGTGGATGTAAAATGTAATTAAATAGGTAGGAAGAGTTTGGTCTAGTAGGTTTTTTTGCATATGGATAGAATATATATATAATAGAAGAAATGTTATAATTGCTTAATTGAAATTTGTGTAACTTCAAAATCAAAGAGTGTGCTTGCATATGAAAAGAATTTTTATAAAAAATCCAAAATAAGGAGTTTTCAAGAGATGATGTACTTATTGGCAATTCTACTTCCACCTGTAGCTGTATTATTTTGCGGAAAGCCATTTCAAGCAATAATTAATTTCATATTAACTTTAATATTTTGGGTTCCAGGCGTCATACACGCGATTTTAGTCGTACATGATAAAAAGGCGGATCGGCGAGTGAGAAAACAAATTCAAGCATATGATGAAATTAATAAGAGGAATAGAAGATAATTCGTCTGTGAAAATAGTATAAAAAGAAAGGGGGATTTACCTCCTTTCTTTTTATTTGGTGCTTAAGTTTAAATTTTAGTGTAGCGGAAAGAATTTTTAATGTAAGTTTTATGGTAATAGCTTTTAGATTGTGCATTTAATAAGCCATTGTAAATGCTTTCAGGTACATTAAAGAAATCATACATGCCATTTTTTAATTGGATTCGTAAAATCATAGAAAAGGGATTATAACCAACAGCAATCAAATTTTTTGATATAACAGGAGATAATTTCATAAGCATACAACTCCTTAATTTTATTTGTAAATTACTTTAGAAATGAGGATTAGGTTGTTGAAATATGAATATGTAAAGCAGCAGTAATACGGATAGCCAATATATTAAATCTTTGTTATACCTATTTATAAAGAAGTTCACACGAAGTTCATATCGATATGCTATTTTTATCTCACCTTTGATGAAATTAATAAGAAAATATTGACCATTTGAAAAAAAGGTATATTATTTATACGAGGTATTAAAATTTTATCTCTTCCATTTTATGCGTAATGGGGCAGCTTTATTTGAAGGAATAGAGGTAAAAAATAATTTGTTTAAGAGTATCTAAAATTTATAATCTGTGAATTAGGAAAATATTGAATGCTTCCGATGAACACACTTTCTAAATGTAAAGATATTTGGGAAGGTGGCCTCAATATTTTTAGTAAATCAACGGGAGAATTGAAAGGCAGGAGAAAGTAACATGTCAGAAAATTATCGTTCTCGAGAGGAGCGACGACAAGTTAAAAAGAAAAATCAGCCAGCTTCTAAAAAACAAAAACCAAAGGGTAAAACATCATTTTTCCGTAAGTTTTTAATTAGTTGTTTATTACTTGGTATTGTAGGTTTAGTGGCGGGGGTTGCTACCTTTTTTGTAATGATTAAGGACGCGCCAAAACTTGAAAAAGCAAAACTTGTTAATCCGTTATCCTCAAAAATTTATGATAAAAACGGAGAATTGGTATATGAATATGGAAAAGAAAAGCGAACAAACGTTACGTATGATCAAATTCCTAAATTAGTTGAAAATGCTTTTTTAGCAGCGGAAGATGCTCGTTTTTATGAGCATAGTGGTGTGGATTTTAAAGGTACTGCTCGTGCAGTTTTAGTTAGTTTAAAGGGAGATTACGGCTCGCAAGGCGGAAGTACAATAACGCAGCAAGTTATTAAAAACTACTTCTTATCAATGGATAAAACGCCAAAGCGTAAGGCGCAAGAAGTGTATTTAGCTTACAAGCTAGAACAACAGTATTCAAAACATGAAATATTAGAGATGTACTTAAACAAAATTAATTTAGGAAACCGTTCATATGGAATCGCAACAGCAGCACAAAACTACTATAAAAAAGAATTAAAAGACTTAACATTACCAGAAGTTGCGATGCTTGCAGGTTTACCGAAAGCACCAAATAATTACGACCCGTCGAAACCACAAAATATTCAAAAGGCAACAGAAAGAAGAAATGTTGTACTAAAGTTAATGAATCGACATGGTTATATTACAAAAGCAGAAATGGAAGAAGCGTCGAAAGTACCAGTAGACAAAGGTGTTGAAAAGGCAGCTGAATTACAAGCGATGCCATATCCTGCATTTATGGATGCAGTTGTGAAAGAAGTTGAAAAAGAATTACCTGATGCTAATATTGGTTCTGACGGTTTAGAAATTTATACAACATTAGACACAGAGGCACAGAAATTGGCTGATAATATTTTAAATACAAATATTATTGATTATCCAAATGAGAAATTCCAAGGGGCTTTCACATTTATGGATACGAAAACAGGTGAAGTACGTGCTATAGGTAGTGGGCGTGGTGAAAATAAGGCTGTATTTAAAGGTCATAATATGGCAACTGAATTAGATCGCTCAGCAGGTTCAACAATGAAACCAATCTTTGATTATGCTCCTGCAATTGAATATTTAAAATGGGCTACTTATCATCAAGTCGATGACTCGCCATTTAAGTATACTGGTGGTCAAGATGTCAGAAACTCAGATAGAGGGTATTTAGGACAAATTACAATGCGTGAAGCATTAAAATTATCACGTAATGTTCCAGCTATCAAAACTGCAAAAGAAGTAGGAATAAATAAATCAAAAGCTTTCTCTGAAAAGTTAGGTATTACATTTAATGCACCACCGACAGAATCAACAGCGATTGGTACAAATGAAGTATCGCCAACTGAGATGGCAGGTGCGTATGCTGCATTTGGTAATGACGGTAAATATACGAAGCCGCATTTTGTTAAAAAAGTGGTTTATCCAGATGGTAAATCGAAAAGTTTTGAGCAAAAGTCAAAACGAGTGATGGAAGATTATACAGCTTATATGATTACAGATATGCTTCGTTCCGTTGTAACATCTGGTACTGGTACAGCTGCTAATATAAGTTCTTTAGATGTAGCTGGTAAAACAGGAACAACGAACTATTCTTCGGAAAAAGCAGCGCAATATAAATTACCAGACAGTGCGACTCGTGATAGCTGGTTTGCAGGATATACACCGCAGTATACGATGGCAGTATGGACCGGTTA
>NZ_JAEHBO010000277.1:0-238 GCF_016483575.1 Bacillus cereus group sp. N12 | reverse complement strand
CCCCACCCCCGCCCCCAGCGCCACACGCGCCTCCCACCCCGAACCCCCACCCCCCCCAACACCCCCGCCTCACCTCTCCCGCCAGCACCCGCCCCCTCCCCCCACCCCACCACACCCCCCCCCCCCCCCCCCCACCCCGCCCCAAAAAGACCGCCCTGAAACAAAACTCCCACCACCCCAACGCCTCATCCCACCACCCCAACCGCCCCGCACCAAGACAGACCACCCAGCCCCACTA
>NZ_JAEHBO010000276.1:0-238 GCF_016483575.1 Bacillus cereus group sp. N12 | reverse complement strand
CCTATTATCCCTACCCTTCCTATTATACCTACCGCTCCTAATTTTACTAACTAACATCATCCTACAACATAACCTCAGCACCCAAAAGAACCTGAGAAACCAACAGATCCAGAGAACCCAACAGATCCAGAGAAACCAACAGAACCAGAGAACCCAACAGATCCAGCTAACGCAACAAAACCTCCGACCCCTAGAGACCCGACGAGCGCTCGGGAGCCGGCGGGGGCGGGAGAGCGAG
>NZ_JAEHBO010000275.1:0-238 GCF_016483575.1 Bacillus cereus group sp. N12 | reverse complement strand
TATTACTAGTGGTGCAATGGTTGGATCTTTTCTCGGAGTAATTGGTTCACTTATATATTTGCGTATGAAGTATAATAAAAGCCCATACTATTATAAGGACAGCTCGTATTCGCTTCGAGATTTAAGAGAAGACGGGAAACGGATACTACAGGTATCGATTCCAATTGCTATAGGGGCTTTATCAATGCCACTTTTAAACTTAGTAGACTCTCTTACAGTGCCACATGTGTTACAAGGA
>NZ_JAEHBO010000274.1:0-238 GCF_016483575.1 Bacillus cereus group sp. N12 | reverse complement strand
AACCACAATTGCTTTAATTCGGTCGCAAGCTAATTCAACTTGATCGTTTTCTACAACATAGTCATAAGCGTCCATCATTTCGATTTCTTCTTTCGCTACAGTTAAACGATTTTCAATAACATCTTCAGTTTCTGTACCACGGCCAACAATTCGGTTCTTTAGTTCAGATAAACTTGGAGGTGCTAAGAAAATAAATACACCTTCAGGGAAGGCTTTCTTAACTTGAATTGCTCCTTGC
>NZ_JAEHBO010000273.1:0-238 GCF_016483575.1 Bacillus cereus group sp. N12 | reverse complement strand
CAGTCCTTGCGGTTAGAAGCCTTATAGCTTCATTCTTTAGATTGATACTTGCGTTAATATCCCTATCATGGTGTGTATGGCAAGAAGGGCAATCCCATTTACGTAGGTTCAGATTTTTAACGTCTTTGTTTTGATATCCACAACAAGAACATAATTGGCTTGAAGCAAATGTTTTCGATACGACAATGACTTGTTTACCGTACCATTTTGCCTTATATTCCAACATAGTTCGAAACTG
>NZ_JAEHBO010000272.1:0-239 GCF_016483575.1 Bacillus cereus group sp. N12 | reverse complement strand
GCTAGTAGTTATGGGGTTGAAAAAGGCGAGACCTCTACTATTACTAAGGAATTAAAACCAGGGGAGGTAAGGAGAGAAAGTAAAGTTTACGTGATTAATAAAGAAAAATTTGATACAGGAAAATGGTATGTACTTGTTAACCATGAGTATAAGGAACAAATTAAGTAGTGTTTATTTATTAAGAGGAGATTGCTCCTCTTTTTTTGTTACAAGTTAACACAGAATTTCGTTCTGAGGAC
>NZ_JAEHBO010000271.1:0-239 GCF_016483575.1 Bacillus cereus group sp. N12 | reverse complement strand
ATTGTATAGGCTGTTTTGGTGGTAGTTTGTTATGGAAAATGAAAACAGATTGAAAGGAAAGGAGATTCAATATGAGCCTTTCACCTCAAAAAAAGATGTTGCAGCGGGTTGAAGAAAAGGAAATGCCATACTGTAATGATGATCCATTGGCTATTGCAAAAGGGATTAGAAATGGATTCCTAATGGTAATGCCATTTTGGTTAGTTGTATCGTATTTAGTTATATGAAAACTACATAAC
>NZ_JAEHBO010000270.1:0-240 GCF_016483575.1 Bacillus cereus group sp. N12 | reverse complement strand
TATCACTGATGATAATTATGAAATGCGGAAACATAGTTACCATCACATGATTCAAACAAAAGAAAAGAAACCCTATAACGGATCTCTTTTCCCTACATAATCTAAAGTTTGGGTACACTAGATTCATGCAATGTAGGAGCCTTCAGAACAGAAAGCGATCCTTCATTTAAAATGATAGCATACACATATCCGCTAAAAACATGCAAATATGCATATAGCGTTTTTTTATTTCTCAACATA
>NZ_JAEHBO010000269.1:0-240 GCF_016483575.1 Bacillus cereus group sp. N12 | reverse complement strand
ATTACTGGCCCAACAGGTCCACAAGGTCCGACTGGCCCCCAAGGACCAAGAGGATTTCAAGGCCCAATGGGGGAGATGGGCCCAACAGGACCTCAAGGTGTGCAAGGAATTCAAGGTCCAGTCGGACCAATAGGTGCGACGGGACCAGAAGGACAGCAGGGGCCACAAGGATGGAGCCGTCCACAACGAGAAACTCGAGCGACAGGATCACAGCGCGTCCAAGGATTACAACTGCCCATT
>NZ_JAEHBO010000027.1:0-58393 GCF_016483575.1 Bacillus cereus group sp. N12 | reverse complement strand
TAAAGTTAGTTTGTCTAGCATCTAAAAATAAAAATTGACGTTTCACGTTGTTTGTTTCGTTCAGTTTTCAAAGAACTACTTAGTCGCTCATTTGCGACTTCCTTATGTTAACATCTTCGTTTTTCGATGTCAACTAAGTTTTTCAATTTCTTTTTTGTCGTTTTCTGCGTTTCCGCATCAGCGACGTTTATTAATTTACCATATACTAATCATTAACGTCAACACTTTTTAATAAAAAATTCTTTTTCTTACATAACGAATACATTCTTCTGCGTTAGCAACTCTTCGAAATAAACAAAAAATGATTTTATATCTTTCTTCCATCGCTTTTTTTACAACCTCATGAATACGCTCATCTTCAAAATCAAATAAAAGTTCCTCTAACTCTCTCTTCAATATGTATTCCATTTCTTTTTTCTCTTCTTTCGTCAACATAAGCCCAAGCAAATCATCACCTCAATCATTCCTTACAGAGCAATACAAGTTCCGCTCATTTTTACTTATCAAAAACAAATCATCAAAATCCTATCATTCATTATATCCACCACTTACGATATTAATCCCTTGTTCTCTTTTTTATATTTAAAGCATATATGTAACTGAAAAGGATTGGACAAAGGGGCGTAATATTATGTTTTTCTTTTTTATTACGAGCAAAAGAACTTTTAAACACATTAGCTTAATAGTGATACTTTCCTTATTTACAGCATGGCTACTCTTTTTAAAAACATATTCACATGAATCTGCTTTTTCAACTGCTACAGGTCCTAAGGTAATTTACAAAGGAGATACTGCTAAAAAACAAGTTGCGTTCACGTTTGATATTAGTTGGGGAGACAAAAAAGCGATTCCAATCCTTGAGACACTCAAAGAAAGAGAAATTAAGAATGCAACCTTCTTCCTTTCTGCTGCATGGGCCGAAAGACACCCCGATATCGTCGAACGCATCATGAAAGATGGACATGAAATCGGTAGTATGGGTTATAATTACACGTCTTACACTTCTCTAGAGCCAAATGAAATAAGAAGAGATCTTTTACGAGCCCAAGATGTTTTTACGAAACTTGGCGTAAAACAAGTCAAGCTATTGCGTCCACCTAGTGGTGAATTCAACAAAGCAACTCTTAAAATCGCAGAATCGCTCGGATACACTGTCGTTCATTGGAGTAATAATTCAAATGATTGGAAAAATCCAGGTGTAAATACTATCGTTTCCACTGTCTCTAATAATTTGAAGGGTGGAGATATTGTCTTATTACACGCATCTGATTCTGCTCTTCAAACAAATAAAGCTTTACCGCTACTTCTACAAAAGTTAAAGAGTGACGGATATCAACAAATATCCGTATCACAACTCATTTCCAACACAAGTACGAAAAGTGAAGATGTGAAGTAGTTTCTTTTCTGCTACCCTTTACACATAAATAGCTCTATTACCTTATCGAAAGGTAATAGAGCTATTTCCATCTCACTATTTCTCGTAGTATAACTATCGCTGCGTAAAAATTCAAAAGTACTTTTCAATTAAGCAGCTTTACTCGTTTTTCCGATTAAACGATGTAATATAAGTAACTGATATGCATTACATAATAAAAGTGGTATAACCATTAAATATAACCAATCTGTATCATTAATCCTTAATGCTGGCACCCATTCAAGAATTGTTACAACAACCATAAAGAACAGGGCAGGCACAAATGCTTTTTTATTTGTTTCTTTACTTTTTATATAAGCAACAATCGCTCCAAACACAAATAATATTCCAGCAACAAGTATGTTATTCCCTAATGAAACTTCTCCATTTGCAATGAGTACAGATCTTAAATACACAAAATCAAATAAAACGAATGCAATAAAGAAGAGCTGGACTACATTCCATAAAGATGACGATCGGAACATACCTAGTCCAAAACGATGAATCGTTAAGTAGGCAAAGAACCCCATTTGACTTATAACACTAAAAATAAACCCTACACCCATCAACCAGAAAGAAACTGCTAGAATCTCCTTTACGTCGAAATTTTGAAAAAATTTATCGTACTTGTCCCACTCCAAAACAAACCCAATAATAACCGTGCTGACTCCACCAAGAAACAACGTCGTTAAAAATAGTCGTACCCACTTGCGGCTATTCACAACACATCCCCCATTATCCTTATATTTCTAATTAAATTGTATCAATGACAATTTCAAAAAGCTAGCCATGTTCATGTATAAATTCCTTAAAGATATTTATATTAAAAAGAGAGAACTGTGCTGAAAGGAGTTCCAACTTATGAAACGGATACTACTCGTTTTCGTTTCTTCTTTTCTACTTATTGCACTTGTAGCATGTGCACAAGGAAAAGAAACGAAATCCGAATTAGATTACGATCAAACAAAGAAAATGATTGTTGATATTTTAAAAACTGATCAAGGTAAGAAGGCCATTCAAGATGTATTAACTGATGAAAAAATGAAACAAGCACTCATACTAGATGAAACAGTAGTAAAGAAAACGATTGAAGATGCAATGGTATCCGACAAAGGGCAGCAATTCTGGGAAAAGCTCTTTAAAGACCCTGAGTTCTCATCGAAATTCGCTAAGAGTATGGGGAAAGAACAAACAAACTTAATGAAAACCTTACTAAAAGACCCTGAATACCAAGCAGGCGTTATAGAGATCATGAAAAACCCTGAAGTAGAAAAAATGATGTTGCAAACAATGAAGAGTAAAGAATACCGTCAATATTTACAACAAGTACTAACAGAAACTACTGAAAGCCCACTCTTCCAAGCTAAGATGATTGATATTATTAGTAAAGGTGTGCAAAAGGCTGAAAAAGGTGGCTCTGATAAAAAAGATGCAGGTGGCGAAGGTGGCTCCCAAAGCGGGAGTAAGGAACAACAGTAAAAAATAATAACTATAATAATGAGTGGACAATATATATCGTCCACTCATTATTATTTTATTTTTGCGCGACAGCTGTTTTATCAATTACTGTTTCAGCTATCGTGCGATAAATAATCCCCGTTGTATGCGTATCTTCATATACTGAAGGAGCGAAGTCTTCTTTATTCCAATCAGGTTGTTGAAGTGGAATGCGGCCTATTACATCTGTTTGTAATTCGGCAGCTAATTTATCTCCTCCACCTCTTCCAAATACATACTCCTTCTCACCAGTTACTTTACTTTCAAAATACGCCATATTTTCAACGACACCAAGAATACTGTGTTCAGTGCGCAAAGCCATCGCTCCAGCACGCGCTGCTACAAATGCCGCTGTTGGATGAGGCGTCGTTACTATAATCTCTTTACAAGCCGGCAACATGGAATGCAAGTCTAGCGCAACATCACCTGTACCTGGCGGTAAATCTAATACTAAGTAATCTAAATCACCCCATTCTACTTCTGTGAAGAAATGATTTAACATTTTCCCAAGCATAGGTCCTCTCCAAATAACCGGTGCATTATCTTCCACAAAGAATCCCATTGAGATTACTTTTACACCTAGACGCTCCACTGGGATTATTTTATCTCCTCTTACAATAGGACGTTTTTCTATCCCCATCATATCAGGTACACTAAAACCGTAAATATCCGCATCAATGATACCAACTTTTTTCCCTAGACGAGCTAAAGCAATGGCAAGGTTAACGGAGACTGTTGATTTTCCCACTCCACCTTTTCCACTCGCAACTGCTAAAAATGTCGTTTTTGAATTCGGTGACAATAAAGATTCAATTTGCTCTTCTTCTTGCGGTGGTACAAACTGAGCTAATTCCTCTTCTGTAAATTCTGCAAAACGAAGTCCAACTGTTGCTGCCCCAAGTTCCTTCACTAACTTTACGATGCCCGACTGCAACTGCATTTGTTCCGCAGTACCTGTTTTTACAATTGCAATTTTAACACTCACATGTTCCTTCTCCGGCTTGACTGTTACCTCTTTAATTGCATTTGTTTCTTTTAACGTTTTATGTAAAAACGGATCTACAATCCCTTCTAACGCTTCCACTACTTGCTCTTTCGTTACCATAATTAGCCCAGCCTCCTGTATGAAAAATAACGTAATGTTAATTGAATTTATCTCTCTTTATCCTTGAAATAAATGCGTTTACATTTTCAGTATAACATATTTTCCGAAAACTTCGTTAACGAGAGAAACTCAAAAAATCCCCCTTATTCTGGAGGATTTCCTTTTTCCGTGAAATAACGCAATATACCTCGATATACGGCAGCCGCTACCTTTTGCTGATATTTTTCCGAATTTAACATATACCTTTCGTTCACATTCGATAAAAATCCAGCTTCAATTAAAGCGCCTGGTGTTTTCGCATACTTTAATAAATACACATGAGAAATCGTTTTAGCAGAACGGTTCGTATTTTCTAAACTCGTTCTCAATTCAGCTTGTATAAACTTCGCAGCACGTTCATTTTCAGTTAAAGAACGATAGTAGAACGTTTGTGCTCCTTTAGAACCACTACTAGTTAATGCATTTAAATGAATACTTGCAAAGAAATCGACATCTGGCTTATTAATAATCTCCACACGTCTTCTTAAATCCTCTGCTTTACGTCTACTGTACGACTTTGTATCTTTGTTAGCTAAATCATAATCTCCTTCACGTGTCAAAATAACTAATGCACCTTGCTCTTGCAAATAATCTTGCACTTTTTTTGTAATTTCAAGAGTTATGTCTTTTTCTATAATATCCTTTCCACCAACAGCTCCTCCGTCTGGTCCACCATGCCCTGCGTCTAATACAATTACTTTCCCTGATAAGGGTAAATTCCACGCTCGCCACGATTTTGTAATTTGAAATTCTTGTTTGACTAAAAAAAACAAAACAACCGCAGCGAGCGCAAAAGAGATAATTCGAATTCTCTTCATACCTTTCCTCCTCCAGCTAGTCCCTCTAATTACTTATATGGGACAAGAGGAAAGTTTATGCTTGTCTTAATGTAGCTTTAAACGATATCTTCTTTCACCTTTTTCATATCCTTCCTGCCACCACAATCCGATAAACTGCTGACAAGATTCAAAAAGTAATTCCTCATCTTTTAACTTAATTTCTCGTATAGTCATACTCGTTAAAAATTGAAATAGTGTTTCCGTTAATTGTTGCTCTTCTTCTAAAGCCCTATATTTCACATCAAAGAACGATTCGCCATAATAACCAAACTTACTGTATCTCGCTCCTAATAAATAAGATTCTATTCCTAGTTCAATACAGTAATCTTCATACTGACGATGAAGCTCTTGCATGTGAAAGGCATCACGAATATTTGAACGCAACGTTTTTAATGATAATTCTCGTAGCATCTTCCGCTCGTATTTTAATTGCTTTTCTTTTTGTTTTTCTTTTAAGCTGACAATGACATTCATAGTACTTATAAAACCTCCCTAATACGTATTAGTCTAAACTTCTAAAGAAGAAGCATACGCGGGACGGTAGCACTAAAATATTCCAAACTTCAAAAATAAATAAGAGGAATTAAACATAAAAAAACCCCAACCAAAATGGTTGAGGTTTGTAGTTCGCAAAAATTAACGTTTTGAGAACTGAGGTGCACGACGTGCGCCTTTAAGACCGTATTTTTTACGCTCTTTCATACGTGCGTCACGAGTTAATAGACCTGCACGTTTTAGTGTTAGACGGTATTCTGGATCAGCTTTTAATAAAGCGCGAGAAATACCGTGACGAATAGCACCAGCTTGACCAGTGTATCCACCACCATTTACGTTTACAAGTACATCGTAGTTACCTAAAGTTTCTGTTGCAACTAGAGGTTGTTTAACTACTTCACGTAATGCAGCAAATGGGATATAGTTTTCAAAATCACGACCGTTAATGATAACGCGTCCTTCGCCTGGAACTAGGCGTACGCGCGCTACTGAACTCTTACGACGTCCAGTGCCATAGTATTGAACCTGTGCCAAAGTAAGCCCTCCTTTAATTAATTATCCGCGAAGTTCGTAAACTTCTGGTTTTTGTGCTTGGTGTGGATGCTCTGCTCCAGCATACACGTTTAATTTCTTAGATACTTGACGTCCTAAACGTCCTTTTGGAAGCATCCCTTTAATTGCAAGCTCTAACATTTGTACAGGGTAGTTTGTACGCATTTCTAGAGCTGTTCTTTGCTTAAGTCCACCTGGGTGGTTAGTGTGACGGTAGTAAATTTTATCGTTTAATTTATTACCTGTTAAATGAATTTTCTCAGCGTTAATAATAATTACATGATCACCCGTGTCAACGTGTGGTGTAAATGTAGGTTTGTTTTTACCACGTAAAATGGATGCTACTTCAGTAGATAGGCGACCTAAAGTTTGACCTTCAGCATCAACCACATACCATTTACGCTCAACTTCGTTAGCTTTTGCCATAAAAGTCGTACGCATGTGTTTCCCTCCTCGTTATCTTTTCCATAGAAAAAATCTATTGTTTATCTTAAACACGATTTCCTTCCGGGGCTAATCGTGGTTTTAGAAACAATACCATATGTTATGATATACTTTTGAGTTTCTAATGTCAAGCAAATGTTACACCAGGATTAGTTGTTATAGTTTACTTGCCATAAGTAAAGTCCATGACCTGGAGCCATCTTTCCAGCAAACTGGCGATTTTGTTTTGCTAAAATCTCTGGAATGCTATCAGGATCAAGCTTTCCTTGCCCTACGTTAAGTAACGTACCAACAATAATTCTGACCATATTATATAAAAATCCATTACCTACAAAACGAAAAATTAATTCATCATCTTGCTCAATTAACTCGATTTCAAAAATTGTTCGCACTTTATCTTTTTTGTCAGTTTTTGCCGAACAAAAAGAAGTGAAATCATGCGTTCCAATAAAATAAGGAATCGCTTTTCTTATAGAGTTTATTTCAAGCGGATATGGATATTGATATACGTAATTTCTACGGAATACATCCGCAGTCTTTGATAATAATACACGATAACGATATTCTTTTCTCTCAACACCGTAACGTGCATGAAATTCTTCTGTTTTCTTCTCTACTTGCCTGATAACAATATCATCTGGCAACATTGTGTTTAAAGCATTACTCCATTGCCACTCTTCAAGAGACAAAGGTGTATCAAAGTGTATGACTTGTCCTTTCGCATGAACGGTAGAATCCGTTCTGCCTGATGCCTGAACACGAACAAGTTCACCCTTATGCAATTTCTGTAATGCCTTCTCTATTTCTTGTTGAACAGTACGATGCTGTGGTTGAATTTGGTAACCACAAAAATGCATGCCATCATATGCAACTGTACATTTTATTCTTTCCATCTTTCCGTTCTCCATTACAATCGCAACCATACTAAAATACAAGCTAGACAAAGTAAACTTATAATTGTTACTGTATCGCTCATTTTCCAGCGTAGTTGCCTAAATTTAGTTCGTCCTTCACCATTTCGATATCCACGTGCTTCCATCGCAATTGCTAAATCCTCAGCACGCTTAAAAGCACTAATAAAAAGTGGAACGAGTAGTGAAATAATTGCCTTCATCCTATCTTTTATCGGACCTCCAGCAAAATCAATACCACGTGACGCTTGTGCTTTCATAATTTTACTCGTTTCATCCATTAATGTCGGAATAAAACGAAGAGAAATAGACATCATTAATGCGATTTCATGAACAGGAACCTTTATACGCTTCAACGGCTTTAATAACGTCTCCAAACCATCTGTAATCTCAATAGGTGTCGTTGTTAACGTTAATAATGTCGTCATTAAAATAATAACAAAGAATCGTATAGAAATGTATATCCCTTGCTCTAATCCCTTTTCATGTATTGAAAACCAACCAAGCTGGAATAGTACATCCCCTTCTTTAGTTGTGAAGATATGCAGGAAAAATGTAAAAAGAAAAATCCATAAAATTGGTTTTAAGCCCGAAAGTACATAACGAATCGGCACTTTTGCAAAAAATAAAGCAATGAGTGCATATAAAAATAAAAATCCATATGAAATCGCATTATTTGCTAAGAAAACAACAAATACATATAAAAAGACAATCAACAGCTTCGTACGAGGATCAAGTTGATGAATGAGTGACTTACCTGGAATGTATCTCCCAATAATCAACTGCTGCATGATTCATGACCACCTTTTCGTAACACCTGTACAACTTCATGAGTAAGATCCTCTAAAGATAAGGTAGCCTTTGGAATTGAAATACCAAACTTCTCTTCAATTGCACGTTTATACTTTAAAGACATCGGAAGGTCCACACCAATTTGTTCTAGTTCATCAGCATGTGAAAATACTTCCTCTGCACTTCCTTGCAAAAAGACCGTTCCTTTATGCATGACCACAATTTGATCTGCATACTTAGCGGCATCCTCCATATTATGGGTAACAAGAATGACTGTAAGCCCCTGCTCCTTATGCAAACTATAAAACATCTCCATAAGCTCGTGCTGTCCTTTCGGATCAAGCCCCGCTGTAGGTTCATCTAATACAAGTACTTCGGGTTCCATCGCAAGTACGCCCGCTATTGCAACACGCCTCATTTGCCCACCGCTTAATTCAAACGGAGAACGTGCTAATAACTCTATATCCAATCCAACAAGCTGAATGGCATCTTTTGCCTTTTGCTTTGCCACTTCTTCAGATAAACCGAAATTAGTAGGCCCAAAACAAATATCTTTCTCCACTGTCTCTTCAAATAACTGATGTTCTGGGAACTGAAAGACAACCCCTACTTTTTTTCGTAGTGGCTTAAGCTTCTTCTCTTTCTTCCCTGCTGAAATTAAATGTTCACCAATTTGAACCGTACCATTTGTCGGCTGCAATAAACCATTTAAATGTTGAATCATCGTCGACTTACCTGAACCAGTATGACCGATAATGGCATAATAGCCTCCACTTGGAAACGACACGTCTACATCATAAAGCGCGCGTCTTTCAAATGGAGTTTTATATTGATAACGATGTTCTACTTTTTGGAATGTAATCTCCAAAGTTCGTTCACCAAACTTTCCATTGTAAGATGCGTATTTTGCAAAAGAATTTCACTTCTTTTTAATAATTCTGCTATTTTTACTGAAAAAGGTACATCTAACCCAATTTCTTGGAGCATATGAGAGGACTTGAAAATTTGCTTTGGGGTCCCTTCCTCTAATATTTCTCCCTTGTTTAAAATAATGACACGGTCTGACTGTGCCGCTTCTTCTAAATCGTGCGTAATTGATAATACGGTAATACCTTTTTGATTAACAAGCTGTCTAACCGTTTCTACTACTTCACGTCTCCCTTGAGGGTCTAACATTGACGTTGCTTCATCTAGTATTAAAATAGATGGCTGAAGTGCTAAAACACCTGCTATTGCAACTCGCTGCTTTTGCCCACCAGATAACGAATGGGGCTCATCATTAAGAAAATCTTCCATACGGACAAGTCGCAGGGCTTGTTCTAATCTTTCTACCATCTGTTCCCTTGGCATTCCGATATTTTCTAAGCCAAATACAACGTCATCTTGTACTGTCGTTCCAACAAATTGATTATCTGGATTTTGAAATACCATTCCAATTTGTTTTCGAACATCCCATACCGTTTCTTCTGATAAAACCATTGTATCATTTACAGTAATTGTCCCTGATTCCGGCAAAAACAAACCATTCAATAATTTTGCAAGTGTAGATTTACCTGAACCATTTTGTCCGATAACAGATACCCATTCTCCTTCATATAAGGAAAACGAAACATCTTTTAATGCATACGAGGCTGCCCCAGGATATTGAAATGATACATTTTCTGTCCGAAGTTTCTCTTTTTTCAATACAAGGCACCCTTTCCTTCGCCAAGTTAGCCTTTTTTATATTTAAAAAAAAAGGGCCATGACCAGTTACTTGAAAAGAACTGTCCTGCCCTTTTAATTATCATTATACTAACTCGATAATTACCATTGGTGCTGCGTCTCCGCGACGTGGACCAATTTTTGCAATACGAGTGTATCCGCCTTGGCGCTCAGCATAGCGTGGAGCTACATCAGCGAATAATTTTTGAAGTGCATCTTGACCAGTCTCAGCGTTAGCAACTTCATTGCGAATGAAAGCTGCTGCTTGACGACGAGCGTGAAGATCTCCGCGTTTACCTAAAGTGATCATTTTTTCCACTACAGAACGAAGTTCTTTTGCACGAGTTTCTGTCGTTTGGATGCGCTCGTTGATAATTAAATCAGTAGCTAAATCACGTAACATAGCTTTACGTTGCGCACTTGTACGGCCTAATTTTCTGTATGCCATTCGTAGTTCCCTCCTTTGTTGATGGGTTTAAATCCTCAGTCGTCTTTACGTAAACCTAAACCTAATTCCTCAAGTTTATGTTTAACTTCTTCTAAGGATTTACGTCCTAAGTTACGAACTTTCATCATATCTTCTTCTGTTTTGTTCGCAAGCTCTTGTACAGTATTAATTCCTGCACGTTTTAGGCAATTATAAGAACGAACAGAAAGATCTAGTTCTTCGATAGTCATCTCAAGAACTTTCTCTTTTTGATCTTCTTCCTTCTCGACCATAATCTCAGCATTTTGTGCTTCATCAGTTAAACCAACAAAGATATTTAAATGCTCAGTTAAGATTTTGGCCCCTAAAGAGATAGCTTCTTTTGGCCCGATGCTTCCATCCGTCCATACATCAAGCGTAAGCTTATCATAATTAGCCACTTGTCCGACACGTGTCTTTTCCACTTGGTAAGTTACACGTGATACTGGAGTATAAATAGAATCAATAGGAATTACTCCTATTGGTTGATCTTCGCTTTTATTTGCATCAGCTGGCGTATACCCACGGCCACGCTTTGCAGTTAAACGCACGCGGAAATGCGCATCCTTTGCTAACGTTGCAATGTGTAAATCTGGATTTAAGATTTCTACATCACTATCGTGAGTAATATCAGCAGCTGTGACAATACCTTCGCCCTGCACATCAATTTCCAACGTCTTCTCTTCTTCAGAGTAGATTTTAAGAGCTAACTTTTTCAAGTTTAAGATGATCGTCGTAACGTCTTCTACTACGCCCTCAACTGTTGAAAATTCATGTAATACGCCATCGATTTGGATAGCAGTAACAGCGGCACCAGGGAGTGAGGATAAAAGAATACGACGTAAGGAGTTACCCAAAGTAGTACCATATCCACGCTCAAGCGGTTCAATTACGAATTTACCATATTTAGCATCTTCGTTAAGTTCAACCGTTTCGATTTTCGGCTTTTCGATTTCAATCATTAACTAAACCCTCCTTCAAAACGTCGAAACCCCGGTTAAACAAAGGTATACCCCTTTGATTAACCGAAAGTCCCCCTTAGGCAGTTCCCGATTGTGCACAACAAGCGATGTTTCTGTACGAAATTTCTCGATAATGCATCATATCCATTATAGACAAAAGGGAAAATTCTATACAGAAAAATTACACACGACGACGTTTTGGTGGACGACATCCATTATGAGGAACTGGAGTAACATCTCTAATTGCTGTTACTTCTAGACCTGCAGCTTGAAGAGCACGAATTGCAGCTTCACGACCAGCACCAGGACCTTTAACAGTAACCTCTAAAGTTTTTAAACCGTGCTCCATTGCAACTTTAGCAGCAGCTTCAGCAGCCATTTGCGCAGCGAATGGAGTAGACTTACGAGATCCACGGAAACCAAGTGCACCAGCACTAGACCAAGAAAGTGCGTTACCATGAGTATCTGTAAGTGTTACGATTGTGTTGTTGAAAGTAGAACGAATATGAGCTATACCAGCTTCAATATTCTTTTTCACACGTTTTTTACGAGTGTTTGTTTTACGTGCCATTGTTAGTTCAACCTCCTTTACTTATTATTTCTTTTTATTTGCTACTGTACGACGTGGACCTTTACGTGTACGAGCATTGTTTTTAGAGTTTTGACCACGAACTGGTAAACCACGACGGTGACGAAGACCACGGTAAGAACCGATCTCCATTAGACGTTTAATGTTAAGAGATACTTCACGACGAAGGTCTCCCTCAACTTTAATGCTATCGATAACATCACGGATACGTCCTAGTTCGTCTTCCGTTAAATCACGAACTCGTGTTTCTGAAGAAATACCAGCTTCAGTAAGAATTTTTTCAGCAGTTGTGCGACCAATGCCGAATACGTAAGTTAAAGAAATAACAACGCGTTTGTCTCGAGGAATATCTACACCTGCGATACGTGCCATTCTGAATGCACCTCCTTCTGATTAACCTTGTTTTTGTTTATGTTTAGGGTTTTCACAAATAACCATTACTTTTCCACGTCTACGAATAACTTTACATTTTTCGCAGATTGGTTTAACTGACGGTCTTACTTTCATGTCTCGAACCTCCTTAAAGATTACGGAGTGCTATATTATTTAAAACGGTACGTAATACGACCACGATTTAAATCGTACGGAGATAATTCTACCGTAACTTTGTCTCCTGGTAAAATACGAATGAAGTTCATACGGATTTTACCAGAAACGTGAGCCAATACGACATGCCCATTCTCTAATTCTACTTTGAACATAGCATTTGGCAACGTTTCAAGAACGGTACCTTCGACTTCAATTACATCATCTTTAGCCATTCAATAGTTCTCCCTTCTTCAAATCAGTAACATTTTACACTGCTCTGAAATTCCGGAGAGCCAGCTACTTATAAAGTGGTAAGGATTTCGTATCCTGCTTCTGTAAGAGCAATCGTGTGCTCAAAATGGGCACACCATTTACCATCTACCGTTACCACTGTCCAGTCATCAGATAGTGTTTTTACATATCGTCTTCCTTGATTCACCATCGGCTCAACACAGATGACCATTCCCGGCTTTAATCTAGGGCCTCTATTTGGAGGACCATAGTGCGGGATTTGAGGGTCCTCATGTAAGTCTTGCCCGATTCCGTGACCAACATACTCCCTAACGATCGAGAATCCGTTCTCTTCAGCATGGGTTTGAACCGCATGTGAGATATTTGATAATCTTTCGCCTGGTTTTACTTGTTCTAAACCAAGATACAACGATTTTTCTGTGACATCAAGTAGCTTTTGAACAGATTCAGAAATGTTTCCAACTGGATACGTCCATGCAGAATCTCCATGGTACCCATTGTATTTCGCACCAATATCGATACTGATGATATCGCCCTCTTCGAGCTTTCGCTTCCCTGGAATTCCGTGTACAAGCTCTTCATTTACAGAAGCACATATGCTCCCCGGAAATCCGTTGTATCCTTTAAAAGATGGCGTAGCACCATATTTTTGAATCGTCTTTTCCGCTATTTGATCGAGCTCTTTCGTTGTAATTCCTGGAGTAATATGCTGTTTCAACTCTTGATGAGTTAAAGCAACGATCCTGCCAGCTTCTCGCATGATTTCTATCTCGCGAGGAGTTTTGCAGATGATCATTACGCTAAGCCTCCGATGAGAACATCGATATCAGCAAATACTTTATTGATGTCTTGCTCACCATTAATGCTTTGCAAGTAACCAAGCTCCTCATAGAAATCAAGCAAAGGTTTTGTTTGCTTAATATTTACATCTAAACGATTTGCTACAGTTTCTTCATTGTCATCAGAGCGTTGATATAAATCGCCACCACATTTATCGCACACATCAGCGTTTGCTGGTGGATTGAATTCTAAGTGGTAAGTCGCACCGCACTCTTTACAAATGCGACGGCCTGTAAGGCGTTTTAATAACAACCCTGAATCCACATTAATGTTTAAAACATAGTCGATTTTTTTGCCAAGATCTTTCATAATCTCTTCAAGAGCTGATGCTTGTGCAACAGTTCGTGGGAAACCATCTAATAAGAATCCTTTTACACAGTCTTCTTGACTTAAACGTTCACGAACGATTCCGATTGTAACTTCATCTGGAACAAGAGCACCTTTATCAATAAAAGATTTTGCTTGTAAACCCATTTCAGTTTCAGCCTTCATAGCTGCACGGAACATATCTCCTGTTGAGATGTGAGGGATGTTATACTTGGCAACAATCTGTTCGGCTTGTGTACCTTTACCAGCACCAGGAAGCCCCATTAAAATTAAGTTCATCCTTGTTCCCCCTCAGTACATGAGCATGTAGGGAAGACAAGCCTTCCCACTTACTCATTGCTTGATAAACCCTTTGTAATGGCGTTTTACCAGTTGGCTTTCTAGCTGCTTCATTGTTTCTAAAGCAACGCCGACAACGATTAACATACTCGTTCCACCGATCTGTGCAGATGGAGGAAGATTTCCCAATTTCGTAAAGATAACTGGTAAGATTGCAATCGCTGCTAGGAAAATTGATCCTACAAAGGTCAAACGATACAAGATTTTTGTTAAATATTGTTCCGTATTCTTACCCGGACGAATACCTGGAACATATCCACCTTGCTTATTTAGATTCTCTGACATTTGCTCTGGATTAACCTGAACAAATGCATAGAAATATGTGAAGGCTACAATGAGCGCAACATATATGATCATTCCCACTGGGTGAGAATAGTTAAAGTTTGCAATAATCCACTGCGATACATCATGTTTCGGGAAGAACTGTGCAATAGTTGGAGGTGTAATTAAGAATGAAACAGCAAAAATGACTGGAATAACACCCGCACTATTTACCTTAAGTGGTAAATGAGTGTTTTGTGCTCCAGCATGATTCCCATTCGCTCCTGTTACACGCTTCGCATATTGAATTGGGATCTTTCTAACAGCCTGTTGAATGAAAATAACACCAACAATAACCGCTAGCACAGCTAGTAAGATCAATACAACTTTAACGATACTCATGAACAATTGATCTCCGATATTTTGAAACTGTTGTTGATACACTTGAGATATAACACTTGGGATCGCTGCGGCAATACCACCAAAGATAAGAATGGAAATACCATTACCTACACCTTTAGCTGTAATCTGTTCACCTAACCACATTAAAAATGCAGTACCAGCAGTCAGTACCGTAGCAATGTATAAATAAGTGCTCCAACCAGGATTCAAAATTAATTGCCCACCTACCATACCGTTAAAACCGATTGACATACCAAACCCCTGAATAAACGCAAGAACAATTGTAAAGTAACGCGTGAATTGCGTTAGTTTACGACGGCCCATTTCACCTTGCTTCGACCATTCCGAAAATTTAGGAACAACATCCATCTGCAATAATTGCACGATGATGGATGCTGTAATATACGGCATGATTCCCATCGCGAAGATGGAGAAGTTTTTCAAGGCGCCACCGCCAAATGTATTTAGGATACCTAAGGCATTTAATTGATCTTGTGCTTTCAGTACGTCTCCATTTGTAAATGGCACTGGGATAAACGTGCCAATCCTGAATACGATTAACATCGCTAAAGTGAATAATATTTTACGTCTTATCTCAGCAACGCGCATAAAGTTGGAGATTGTACGAAACATTAGATCACCTCAACTGATCCGCCAGCTGCTTCAATTGCTTCTTTAGCACTTGAAGAGAACTTGTGCGCTTTAACAGTTAATTTTTTCTCTACTGCTCCGCTTGCAAGAATTTTAACACCGTCGTTTAACTTGCTGATAACGCCAGTTTCCAGCAATAATTCAGGTGTTACTTCTGTACCATCTTCAAAACGATTTAACGTTGATAAGTTTACAATAGTAAACTCTTTACGGTTAATGTTTGTGAAGCCGCGTTTTGGTAAACGACGGAATAATGGAGTTTGACCACCTTCGAAGCCAAGACGAACACCGCCACCAGAACGTGCGTTTTGTCCTTTATGACCTTTACCAGCAGTTTTACCGTTACCAGAACCGATACCACGACCGACACGGTTACGTACTTTACGAGAACCTTCTGCAGGTTTTAATTCATGAAGTTTCATTCCCAGGCACCTCCTTATATTAATGAGTTATCCTTAAGCTTCTTTTACAGTTATAAGGTGAGAAACTTTGTTGATCATACCAAGAATAGCAGGAGTTTCTTCCTTAACTACAGTTGAATTCAACTTTTTAAGACCTAAAGCTTCTACCGTCGCACGTTGATCTTGTGGACGACCAATTACACTACGAGTGAGGGTAATTTCTAACTTTTTCGCCATTTGTTTTCCCTCCTTAACCTAGTAGCTCTTCTACAGATTTACCGCGTAATTTTGCAACATCTTCAGCGCGCTTAAGTTCGCTTAATCCGTTCACAGTAGCGCGAATCATGTTGATTGGTGTGTTAGAACCAAGAGATTTCGAAAGAATATCTTGTACACCAGCTAATTCAAGTACCGCACGAACAGGTCCACCAGCAATAACACCAGTACCTTCAGCAGCAGGTTTTAAGAATACTTCACCAGCTCCAAAATGACCGTTGATTGTGTGTGGAATTGTTGTACCAACTAATGGTACAGCGATTAAGTTTTTCTTAGCGTCTTCGATAGCTTTGCGAATTGCGTCTGGTACCTCTTGTGCTTTACCAGTACCGAATCCAACATGACCGTTTTTATCGCCAACTACAACTAGTGCAGCAAAGCGGAAACGACGACCACCCTTAACAACTTTCGCGACACGATTTATCGTAACTACACGTTCTTCAAGTTCTAATTTACTTGGGTCAATGCGATGCATCAATTTTCCCTCCTTTGACCATTAAAATTGTAATCCAGCCTCACGAGCAGCTTCAGCTAGAGCTTTAACACGGCCATGGTATAAGTAACCACCGCGATCGAATACTACTTCTTTAACGCCTTTCTCTACAGCACGCTTAGCAACTGATTCTCCAACTTTCGTAGCAGCTTCAGTATTGCTAGTACCGTTAAGAGCAAGGTCTTTATCAAGAGTAGATGCACTTACTAACGTTACACCATTCACATCATCAATAACTTGAGCGTAAATATGTTGGTTAGAACGGAACACGTTTAAACGTGGACGTTCTGCAGTACCAGTAAGTTTAGCACGTACACGTGCATGTCTTTTCTTACGAGTCGCATTTTTATCAGCTTTAGTGATCATTCTTGTCACTCCTTTCTCTCACCTAACGGGTTTACTTAGCAGTTTTACCTTCTTTACGACGAACAACTTCGCCTTCGTAACGAATACCTTTACCTTTATATGGCTCAGGAGCACGTACAGCACGGATGTTAGCAGCAAATTCGCCAACACGTTGCTTGTCGATACCTTTAATTACGATTTTAGTTGGTGCAGGTACTTCAACTTCGATACCTGCTTCCGGAGTCATTTCTACTGGATGAGAATAACCTACGCTTAATACAAGTTTATCTCCTTGTTTTTGAGCACGGTAACCAACACCGACTAATTCAAGTCCGCGTGCGAAACCTGTAGTTACACCTTCAACCATGTTTCCGATTAAAGCACGAGTTGTACCGTGTAATGCACGGTGTTCCTTCTGTTCAGATGGACGCTCAACTGTTAGTGTATTTTCTTCAATTTTGATAGACATATCAGCATTGAATTTACGAGTTAATTCACCTTTAGGGCCTTTTACTGTTACAGTATTGTCTTCTGCAATTGTAATAGTAACACCTGCAGGGATTTCAAGAATCTTTTTACCAATACGAGACATGTGGTCACACCTCCGTTCGTTTTAAATATATATTACCAAACGTATGCTACTACTTCTCCACCAGTTTGTAATTGACGAGCATCTTTGTCTGTCATTACTCCCTTAGATGTAGAAACAAGAGCGATACCTAATCCGTTAAGTACACGTGGTACTTCATCAGCTTTAGCGTAAACGCGTAAGCCAGGTTTACTGATACGTTTTAATCCAGTGATTACACGTTCATTGTTTGCACCATATTTCAGGAAAATACGAAGGATACCTTGTTTGTTATCCTCGATGTATTCTACATCACGAATGAAACCTTCACGTTTTAAAAGTTCAGCGATCTCTTTTTTGATTTTAGAAGCAGGAACCTCTAATTTCTCATGACGTACCATGTTCGCATTACGGATGCGAGTAAGCATGTCTGCAATTGGATCTGTCATCACCATGTGTTTTACCTCCTTCCCATTTGTGGGTTTTACCAACTAGCTTTTTTAACACCAGGAATTTGACCTTTATATGCAAGTTCACGGAAACAAATACGGCAAAGTTTAAATTTGCGGTATACAGAATGCGGACGACCGCAGCGTTCGCAACGTGTATACTCTTGTACTTTAAACTTAGGAGTACGCTTTTGTTTCGCTATCATAGATTTTTTAGCCACGTTTTCGCCTCCTCTACTTAGCGTTGGCTTCCATTATTTTTGGAATGGCATACCGAATTGTGTTAAAAGTTCACGAGCTTCTTCATCAGTTTTCGCTGTAGTAACGATTACGATGTCCATACCGCGGACTTTGCTTACTTTATCATAATCGATCTCAGGGAAGATAAGTTGCTCTTTAACACCTAATGTGTAGTTCCCACGACCATCGAATGATTTCTTAGAAACACCACGGAAATCACGTACACGTGGTAAAGAAACTGACACTAATTTGTCGAAGAACTCATACATTTGCTCGCCGCGTAAAGTTACTTTCGCACCGATTGGCATACCTTCACGAAGACGGAAACCAGCGATTGATTTTTTAGCACGAGTTACAACAGGTTTTTGACCTGCGATTTGTGTTAATTCTTCTACTGCATTGTCTAAAGCTTTTGAGTTAGATACCGCGTCACCAACACCAGTGTTGATTACGATCTTTTCGATTTTCGGTACTTCCATCACAGATTTATAGTTAAACTTGCTCACTAGAGCAGGAGTAATTTCCTTTTGGAACTTCTCTTTAAGGCGATTCAATGAAGTGACCTCCTTTCTTAAGAAAATTATTTATCTAATAATTCACCAGATTTTTTTGCAATACGAACTTTTTTACCATCTTCTACTTTGAAGCCTACACGAGTAGGTTCACCTGTTTTCGGATCTAAAATCATAACGTTAGAAACGTGAATAGGTGCTTCTTTAGTAATAATTCCACCTTGTGGATTTAATTGAGATGGCTTAGAGTGCTTCTTAACGATATTGACACCCTCAACGATAACACGGTTTTGCTTTGGGAAAGCCACAAGGATAACGCCTTGTTTTCCTTTGTCTTTACCAGTGATTACCTGTACTTTATCACCTTTTTTTACATGCATCTTAATTCTGCACCTCCTTAGCAAGGCAATACCTTAAATTATAGAACTTCTGGAGCTAAAGAAACGATCTTCATGAAGTTGCTATCACGTAATTCACGAGCTACTGGTCCGAAGATACGAGTACCACGTGGGCTCTTATCGTCTTTAATGATAACCGCTGCGTTTTCATCAAATTTGATGTAAGAACCGTCCGGACGACGAGCTCCGCTCTTCGTACGTACTACTACTGCTTTAACAACGTCACCTTTTTTAACAACGCCACCTGGTGTTGCTTGTTTTACCGTAGCAACGATAATATCACCAATGTTAGCATATTTACGACCAGAGCCGCCTAATACTTTAATTGTTAAAAGTTCACGTGCACCAGAGTTGTCAGCAACTTTCAAACGAGATTCTTGTTGGATCATGTTATGAAACCTCCCTTCGGACTAAAAATTCCGATTCGTCTATTTAGATAATAACCGCTTCTTCAACGATTTCAACTAAACGGAAACGCTTAGTAGCAGAAAGCGGGCGAGTTTCCATGATTTTAACGATATCGCCAAGTTTCGCTTGGTTTTGCTCATCATGGGCTTTGTACTTCTTAGAATACTTAACACGTTTTCCGTACAAGGAATGAGTTTTGTAAGTTTCAACTAAAACTGTAATCGTTTTGTCCATTTTGTCAGACACTACACGACCAGTATAAACTTTGCGTTGGTTACGTTCGCTCACTATGCAAACCTCCCCTCAATTTATCGATTAATTCCGATCTCTCTTTCACGAACTACAGTTTTCATACGAGCAATTGCTTTACGCACTTCACGAATGCGAGTTGGATTCTCTAATTGTCCTGTAGCAAGTTGGAAGCGAAGATTAAACAACTCTTCCTTTAAAGCTTTAACTTTTGTTTCGATTTCGGCAGTGGTTAATTCACGAATATCATTAGTTTTCATTAGATTCACCACCATTTTCTTCACGTTTTACGAATTTACATTTCACAGGTAACTTGTGAGCTGCAAGACGTAATGCTTCGCGTGCTACCTCTTCAGATACACCCGCGATTTCGAACATAATTTTCCCAGGTTTTACTACTGCTACCCAGCCTTCTGGTGCCCCTTTACCGGAACCCATACGTACTTCTAGAGGTTTTGCAGTGTAAGGCTTAGAAGGGAAAATTTTAATCCATACTTTACCGCCACGTTTCATGTAACGAGTCATTGCACGACGAGCAGCTTCGATTTGACGGTTTGTAATCCATGAAGCAGCTTGTGCTTGTAAACCGAATTCACCGAAAGCAATTTCAGTTCCACCTTTTGCACGACCACGCATTTTACCACGATGCTCTCTACGATATTTTACGCGTTTTGGCATTAACATATTATTTTCCTCCTTCCTCAGAAGCTTTCTTTTTTGTAGGAAGGACTTCTCCACGGTAGATCCATACTTTTACGCCTAATTTACCGTATGTTGTATCAGCTTCAACTGCTGCATAGTCAATATCAGCGCGAAGTGTATGAAGTGGAACAGTTCCTTCACTGTAAGATTCTGCACGAGCGATATCAGCTCCGCCAAGACGACCAGAAACCTGTGTTTTAATACCTTTAGCACCTGCACGCATAGCACGTTGAATAACTTGCTTTTGTGCACGACGGAATGATACACGGTTTTCTAATTGACGAGCGATGTTTTCGCCTACTAATTTAGCGTTAAGATCAGCTCTCTTAACTTCTAAAATGTTGATGTGTACACGCTTGCCTGTTAATTGGTTAAGAGCTTTGCGAAGTGCTTCAACTTCAGTACCACCTTTACCAATTACCATACCAGGTTTTGCAGTGTGAATTGTAACATTTACACGATTTGCTGCACGTTCGATTTCTACTTTAGCAACAGCAGAATCTTTTAAGCGTACAGTAATGTACTCACGGATTTTGATGTCTTCATGTAATAATGTAGCGTAATCTTTCTCAGCGAACCAACGAGATTCCCAGTCACGGATAACACCGACACGAAGACCAATTGGATTAACCTTTTGACCCATCGATTATCCCTCCTTCTTTTCTGATACCACAACTGTGATGTGGCTTGTGCGTTTGTTAATTTGGCTTGCACGACCCATTGCACGTGGACGGAAACGTTTCAACGTTGGACCTTCGTCAACGAAAACTTTTTCAACAACTAGGTTGTTAATATCCATCTCATAATTGTGCTCTGCATTTGCGATTGCAGATTTTAAAACTTTTTCTACAACTGGAGAAGCAGTTTTTGGTGTGTGGTTAAGGATAGCAATCGCTTCACCCACTTGCTTACCTCGGATTAAGTCTACTACTAAACGAACTTTACGAGGAGCAATACGAACTGTTCTCGCTACTGCTTTAGCTTGCATTGAAGTGCCTCCTCTCATTATCTTCTAGTTTTCTTATCGTCAGCAAGGTGACCTTTATACGTACGAGTTGGTGCGAATTCACCTAACTTATGGCCAACCATATCCTCAGTGATGTACACAGGTACGTGTTTACGACCATCATATACAGCGATTGTGTGTCCGATGAACTGAGGGAAGATTGTTGAACGGCGAGACCAAGTTTTAACAACTTGTTTTTGCTCAGATGCAACTAATTTTTCCATTTTGCTCATTAAGTGATCATCGACAAATGGTCCTTTTTTTAAGCTACGAGCCATTTTGGTGCCTCCCTTCGTGATTGGCGTACGGTTCTAGAAATGAACCGTACTACAATCCCATTATTTTTTACGACGACGAACGATAAATTTATCAGACGCTTTATTTTTCTTACGAGTCTTGAATCCAAGAGTTGGTTTACCCCATGGAGACATTGGAGACTTACGTCCGATTGGAGAACGTCCTTCACCACCACCGTGTGGGTGATCAACCGGGTTCATTACAGAACCACGAACTGTTGGGCGTTTACCTAACCAGCGAGAGCGACCTGCTTTACCGATTTTGATAAGTTCGTGTTGTTCGTTACCAACTTGACCGATTGAAGCGCGACAAGCAGATAATACAAGACGTACTTCACCAGAAGTTAAACGTACAAGTACGTATTTACCTTCTTTACCAAGTACTTGAGCAGATGTACCAGCAGAACGAACTAATTGTCCGCCACGACCAGGCTTAAGCTCGATGTTATGAACAACAGTACCTACTGGAATGTTGATTAATGGTAATGCGTTACCGATTTTAATGTCAGCTTCTGGGCCAGACATAACTTCCATACCTACTTCTAAAGATTTAGGAGCAAGAATGTAACGTTTTTCACCGTCAACGTAGTTAATTAATGCGATATTCGCAGAGCGGTTTGGATCGTATTCGATCGTAGCAACGCGTCCTGGAATTCCATCTTTGTTACGCTTAAAGTCGATGATACGGTATTGACGCTTATGTCCGCCACCTTGATGACGTACAGTAATTTTACCTTGGTTATTACGACCCGCCTTCTTGCTTAAAGGAGCAAGTAATGACTTTTCGGGTCTGTCAGTCGTGATTTCAGCGAAATCATTCGTAGTCATATTACGACGACCGTTAGTAGTTGGATTATACTTTTTAATTCCCATCTCAATTTCCCTCCTTCTTTAGTAAGAATTAAACGCCTTGGAAGATTTCGATTTCTTTGCTGTCAGCAGTTAGCTTAACGATTGCTTTACGACGACGGCTAGTAAAACCAGCGTGACGACCAACGCGTTTTGCTTTCGGCTTGTAGTTCATGATGTTCACTTTTTCTACTTTAACACCAAAGATCGCTTCAAGAGCATCTTTAACTTCTGTTTTATTAGATTTAACGTCCACATCGAACGTGTATTTTTTTTCAGCCATCATTTCCATAGAACGTTCAGTGATAACTGGGCGCTTAATGATATCACGAGGATCTCTCATTATGCAAGCACCTCCTCTACTTTTTCCACTGCCGCTTTTGTCATGATTAGCTTATCATGATGAAGCACGTCTAAAACGTTTACGCCATCAGCAGTGATTACTGTTACTCCAGGGATATTGCGAGCAGATAACTCTACAGATTCGTTTGCATCAGCAGTTACGATAAGAGCTTTCTTCTCAACAGTTAATCCTTTAAGTACTGCTAGCATATCTTTTGTTTTTGGTGCATTTAACACTAGGTCTTCAAGAACTACAATGTTGTTCTCAACTACTTTAGTAGCTAATGCAGATTTGATTGCTAAACGACGAACTTTCTTAGGAAGTTTGTACGCATAGCTTCTTGGTGTAGGTCCGAATACCGTACCACCACCACGCCATTGAGGAGAGCGGATAGACCCTTGACGAGCACGTCCAGTTCCTTTTTGACGCCATGGTTTACGACCACCACCGCGAACTTCAGAACGAGTTTTTACTTTGTGTGTACCTTGACGTAAAGATGCACGTTGCATCATTACAGCTTCGAAAAGTACAGCTTCATTTGGTTCGATACCGAAAATAGCTTCAGCTAATTCGATTTCACCAACCTGTGAACCAGTTTGGTTATATACAGTAACTTTTGGCATTGGAATTCCTCCTTCCTATTGTGAATTATTTGCTAACCTTCACAGCGCCTTGAACAACTACAAGAGATTTCTTAGCACCTGGAACGTTACCTTTTACTAGTAATAAGTTGCGCTCAGTGTCAACTTGAACGATTTCTAAGTTTTGGATAGTAACTTGGTCTCCACCCATACGTCCAGCAAGTTTTTTGCCTTTGAATACACGGTTCGGAGCAACTGGGCCCATTGAACCTGGACGACGGTGATAGCGAGAACCATGAGACATAGGTCCGCGAGATTGTCCGTGGCGTTTGATAACACCTTGGAAACCTTTACCTTTAGAAATTCCTGTTACGTCAACGATTTCACCTGCAGCGAAAACTTCAACTTTTACCTCTTGACCAACCTCTAATCCGTCCACGTCTGCATCGCGGATTTCGCGAATGAAGCGCTTAGGAGTTGTAGATGCTTTAGCAGTGTGGCCTTGTTCAGGTTTGTTAGTTAACTTTTCACGTTTATCTTCAAATCCTAACTGGATTGCATTGTAGCCATCAGTTTCAGTTGTTTTCTTTTGAAGAACAACGTTTGGATTAGCAGCGATAACTGTTACTGGGATTAACTCACCGTTCTCAGCAAATACTTGAGTCATACCGATCTTTCTTCCTAAGATTCCTTTGGTCATGAGTTACACCTCCTACATTTTTAAGTTATATAATTTATAGTTTGATTTCGATATCTACACCAGACGGTAAGTCTAAACGCATTAATGAATCTACTGTTTGTGGAGTAGGACTCACGATATCGATTAAACGTTTGTGTGTGCGCATTTCGAATTGCTCACGAGAATCTTTGTACTTATGAACAGCACGAAGAATTGTGTAAATAGTCTTCTCAGTTGGTAATGGGATCGGACCAGAAACTGTTGCCCCAGAACGCTTAGCTGTTTCTACAATTTTCTCAGCTGATTGATCAAGAATACGGTGATCATAAGCTTTTAAACGGATACGAATTTTTTCTTTTGCCATTATTTTCCCTCCTTCGTTCGCCTATTTCTAAAATAGACCTTCTCCATGGAAATTTCCCCACACCATGCCATGGCAAAGCGGCCGGGTGTGTCAGCAACCTTCCACTTCATCGCAGTCAAAGACCAACATTGTCTATTATACAATGTTATTCGTCTAGATGCAAGCATCTTTTTGTTTGCATCTGCTTTTCTCTACTTTTGCTATTATACATGGCACTTTAAAGAATTTCAAGTTTTCATCTAACAGAATTCATTTTACAGTTTCTGGGTTTTGTTTTGTTGGTTTTATATTACTATAGAAGAAACTCGTCAAAACATAAAAATATAATCTTACTCATTATATAAACACAAACAAAAAACCCAAGGGAGAATCCCTTGGGTTTTTATATCAGTTAAGATTACTCAACGATAGTTGCAACTACGCCGTAACCTACTGTACGTCCACCTTCACGAATAGAGAATTTAGTTCCCTCTTCGATAGCGATTGGAGCGATAAGTTCGATAGTCATTTCGATGTTGTCACCAGGCATTACCATTTCAGTACCTTCTGGTAATTGGATGATACCAGTTACGTCAGTTGTACGGAAGTAGAACTGAGGACGGTAGTTAGCGAAGAATGGAGTGTGACGTCCACCTTCTTCTTTAGATAATACGAAAACTTCAGCTTTGAATTTAGCGTGTGCTTTTACAGAGCCAGTTTTAGCAAGAACTTGTCCACGTTGGATGTCTTCACGAGCAACCCCACGAAGAAGAGCACCGATGTTGTCTCCAGCTTGAGCTTGGTCAAGAAGTTTACGGAACATTTCTACACCAGTTACAGTTGTAGAAGCATTCTCTTCAGCAAGACCGATGATTTCTACTACGTCACCAACTTTAACGATTCCGCGCTCTACACGACCAGTTGCAACTGTACCACGACCTGTGATAGAGAATACATCCTCGATAGGCATTAAGAATGGTTTGTCAGTTTCACGTTCTGGAGTTGGGATGTAAGCATCAACTTCAGTCATTAATTCAATGATTTTTGCTTCCCAATCAGCTTCTCCTTGAAGAGCTTTAAGAGCAGAACCTTTGATTACAGGAATGTCGTCGCCTGGGAATCCGTATTCAGATAATAGGTCACGAACTTCCATTTCTACTAATTCTAATAATTCTTCGTCGTCTACCATGTCGCATTTGTTTAAGAATACAACGATGTAAGGTACACCTACTTGACGAGAAAGAAGGATGTGCTCACGTGTTTGAGGCATTGGGCCATCAGCAGCAGATACTACTAAGATACCGCCGTCCATTTGAGCAGCACCAGTGATCATGTTTTTAACATAGTCAGCGTGACCTGGGCAGTCAACGTGTGCATAGTGACGAGTTTCAGTTTCGTACTCAACGTGTGCAGTTGAGATTGTGATTCCGCGCTCTCTTTCTTCTGGAGCAGCGTCGATTTGATCGTATCCGCGTGCTTCAGCACCACCAGCTTTTGCAAGAACTGTAGTGATCGCAGCAGTTAATGTAGTTTTACCATGGTCAACGTGGCCGATTGTACCGATGTTAACATGGGGTTTAGAACGTTCGAATTTAGCTTTAGCCATTCTAAATTCCTCCTTAGTTTATATAGGTTATTTTATATTTAGACTAGAAAGCGAAACCGAAGTCTCACTTTCTAAGCTTACATAAGTAGTTATACTTGAACAATCGATAAAAATCAATTATTCACCTTTATTTTTTTTAATAATTTCTTCTGAAACAGACTTCGGTACTTCTTCATAATGATCAAATGTCATTGAGAATGTTCCGCGTCCTTGAGTGTTTGAACGTAATGCTGTCGCATAACCGAACATTTCAGAAAGTGGAACCATAGCGCGAACAACTTGTGCGTTACCGCGAGCTTCCATACCTTCTACACGTCCACGACGAGATGTTACGTCACCCATGATGTCTCCCATGTATTCTTCAGGAATTACAACTTCAACTTTCATCATTGGCTCAAGAATTACTGGGTTACATTTAGAAACCGCAGCTTTAAGTGCCATAGATGCAGCGATTTTGAACGCCATCTCAGATGAATCGACATCATGGTAAGAACCGTCAACTAATGCTGCTTTAATGTCAACTAGTGGGTAACCAGCTAGTACACCATTTTTAAGTGAGTCTTCAAGACCCGCTCCAACAGCTGGGATGTATTCACGTGGAACTACACCGCCGACGATTTTGTTTTCGAATTCAAATCCTTTACCTTCTTCGTTAGGTGCAAACTCAATCCAAACGTGACCGAATTGTCCACGTCCACCAGATTGACGAGCGAACTTACCTTCAACTTTCGCAGCAGCGCGGAAAGTTTCACGGTATGCTACCTGAGGAGCACCAACGTTTGCTTCAACTTTGAATTCACGGCGCATACGGTCAACGATGATATCAAGGTGAAGTTCACCCATACCAGCGATGATTGTTTGGCCAGTTTCTTGGTCAGTGTGAGCACGGAATGTTGGATCTTCTTCAGAAAGCTTAGATAATGCTGTACCCATTTTATCTTGGTCAGCTTTAGATTTTGGTTCGATAGCTACAGAGATAACTGGCTCTGGGAATTCCATAGACTCAAGGATAACAAGGCTCTTCTCGTCACAAAGAGTATCACCAGTAGTAGTATCTTTTAAACCTACAGCAGCAGCGATGTCACCAGCGTAAACTGTTGAAATCTCTTCACGGCTGTTAGCGTGCATTTGTAGGATACGACCTACACGCTCACGCTTACCTTTAGTTGAGTTTTTCACGTATGATCCAGAGTTTAACACACCAGAGTACACACGGAAGAACGTTAACTTACCAACATAAGGGTCAGTCATGATTTTGAATGCTAAAGCTGCAAATGGTTCTTCATCGCTAGACTTACGTTCTACTTCTTCCTCTGTATCCGGAAGAGTACCTTTAATAGCAGGTACATCTAATGGAGATGGTAGGTAGTCGATAACTGCGTCTAACAGAATTTGAACACCTTTGTTTTTGAATGCAGAACCACAGATTACTGGGAAGAATTCTACAGAAGTTGTAGCCTTACGGATACCAGCTTTAAGCTCTTCTACAGTGATTTCTTCACCTTCTAGGTACTTCATCATCATTTCTTCATCAAGCTCAGCTACCGCTTCAATAAGCTTTCCACGGTATTCTTCAGCTAGTTCTTTGTGCTCTTCAGGAATTTCGACACGCTCGATGTCTGTTCCTAAATCGTTACCGTACATGTAAGCACACTCTTCAACAAGGTCAATGATACCGTTGAACTCATCTTCAGCACCGATTGGTAACTGAATTGGATGTGCGTTTGCTTGTAAACGATCGTGGATTGTTCCTACAGAGTATAAGAAATCTGCACCGATCTTATCCATTTTGTTAACGAATACGATACGAGGTACACCGTAAGTAGTAGCCTGACGCCAAACAGTTTCTGTTTGTGGTTCAACACCAGATTGTGCATCAAGTACTGCTACCGCACCATCAAGTACGCGTAAAGAACGTTCTACTTCTACTGTGAAGTCTACGTGTCCTGGAGTGTCAATGATGTTTACACGGTGACCTTTCCATTGAGCTGTAGTTGCAGCAGAAGTAATTGTGATACCACGCTCTTGCTCTTGCTCCATCCAGTCCATCTGAGATGCACCTTCATGAGTTTCACCGATTTTATGAATACGTCCTGTGTAATACAGAATACGCTCAGTTGCTGTAGTTTTACCAGCATCGATGTGAGCCATGATACCAATATTACGAGTGTTTTCTAAAGAGAACTCTCTTGTCATTTGGTGTCTTGCTCCTTCCATATATGGATTGGATTTTTTTATTTTAAGTAGCAAAAAAGCCACTTTATATTGTTACATATGCCAGTGTCCAGTACCCTCATTATGTAAAACGAGCGCCCAACGAAAGGGAGAGGCATTCTCCCTCTCCACACTTCCATAAGCGACAAATAAAGCGGTTTATGCTTACATTTATTTTACGTTGAATCCTACCAACGGTAATGAGCAAATGCTTTGTTAGCTTCTGCCATTTTATGAGTGTCTTCACGTTTCTTAACAGATGCACCAGCGTTGTTAGCTGCATCTAAGATTTCGTAAGCTAGACGCTCTTCCATAGTTTTTTCACCACGAAGACGAGCATAGTTTACTAACCAGCGAAGACCTAAAGTTGTACGGCGTTCTGGACGAACCTCAACTGGAACTTGGTAGTTAGCACCACCAACACGACGAGCGCGTACTTCAAGAACAGGCATGATGTTCTTAAGAGCTTGCTCGAATACTTCCATTGGTTCTTTATCTGAACGTTCACGAACGATATCGAAAGCGTTATAAAGAATTGTTTGAGATTTACCTTTTTTACCGTCAACCATCATTTTGTTGATTAGGCGTGTTACAAGTTTAGAATTGTACATTGGATCAGGTAACACGTCACGTTTCGCAACAGGTCCTTTACGAGGCATATTGAGTTCCTCCTTTCATTATAAGTTTATTATTTTTTAGCAGGTTTTGGTCGCTTAGTACCATATTTAGAACGTCCTTGCATACGTTTGTCAACACCAGCTGTATCAAGCGCTCCACGAACGATGTGGTAACGTACCCCTGGTAAATCCTTTACTCGACCACCGCGAATTAATACTACGCTATGCTCTTGTAGGTTATGACCGATACCTGGGATGTAAGCTGTAACTTCAATACCGTTTGTTAAACGTACACGAGCGTATTTACGTAGCGCTGAGTTAGGTTTCTTTGGAGTCATTGTACCAACACGAGTACATACACCACGTTTTTGAGGTGCAGAGATATCAGTTGATTTTTTCTTTAAAGAGTTAAAACCTTTGTTTAACGCAGGTGATTTAGATTTCCATACTTTATCAGTACGACCATTTCTCACTAATTGGTTAATAGTAGGCATTTGATTATCCTCCCTTCGCATGTTTGTATGACCACATATCCAGGTGGTTCATTATTAGTTGAAAACAAAGTTTTTGCAAGGAAGAGCAAATGCTCTCTCCTCACAAAAACAGTTTTAACTTATTATTCCTATTGCTGAAGCTCCCACTTGAATCCCCGAAACTTTTCCAAGCTTACGAACTGATTCAACTTTGGTTATGGGTATGTTATGTTGCAAAGCAGTGCGAATGATAATATGGGTTAACCGCACATCAGCATCTTCTGCAATAACAACTTCTTTAACTATACCATTTTTGATTGCTTCCAATGTTCGTTTATGACCAACGACTACATTTTCAGCATTTGATACTTTTTGATAAGACATATAAATATCCTCCAAAGCATCGTTCAGGAGCAACCTTGATTATAGTAACATTTTGACTCATACAATGTCAACTAGGATTAGATGTTTTTATACAAAATTTACGACGGAAAATTTTACTGTTCCACATAAATCTCATCGTTTTCTACATTCATGTCATCTTGTGTTGTTTTTACAAGATCAACTTTGCGATAACGATTCATACCTGTTCCAGCAGGAACAAGTTTACCGATAATAACGTTCTCTTTCAGTCCTAGAAGCTCATCACGTTTACCTTTAATTGCTGCATCAGTTAAGACACGAGTTGTTTCTTGGAATGATGCTGCAGATAAGAATGAATCAGTTTCAAGTGAAGCTTTTGTAATACCAAGTAGAACAGGTCTAGCCGTTGCTGGTTGTTTACCTTGCAGTAACACCTTCGCATTCGCATCAGTAAACTGATGGATATCTAGTAATGTTCCTGGTAATACATCTGTTTCACCTGCATCACTTACACGAACTTTACGTAGCATTTGACGTACCATTACCTCTACGTGTTTGTCACCAATTTCTACCCCTTGCATACGGTATACTTTTTGAACTTCACGTAATAAGTATTCTTGAACTGCCGTAATGTCCGTTACTTTTAGTAATTCTTTCGGATCAATAGAACCTTCTGTTAACTCTTTACCGTGGCTAATTGGCTGTCCTGGCGTTACTTTCAGACGAGCACCGTAAGGAATAGCATACGTACGAGCTTCAACCTCACCCTGTACAACTACTTCTTGGCGATCTTTAACATCGTTGATCGCTGCGATAACACCGTCGATTTCACTGATAACTGCCTGACCTTTCGGATTACGAGCTTCAAAGATCTCTTGGATACGAGGTAAACCTTGTGTGATATCATCACCGGCAACCCCACCTGTATGGAACGTACGCATCGTTAACTGTGTACCTGGCTCACCGATAGATTGAGCCGCGATAATACCTACCGCTTCTCCTACTTCTACGTCTGTACCAGTTGCTAAGTTACGACCGTAACACTTCTTACATACACCATGGCGAGTGTTACACGTAAACGCTGAACGAATGTTTACAGTTTCAACACCCGAATTTTCAACGATATGAGCGATATCTTCAGTAATTAATTGATTTTCAGCAACTAATACTTCACCTGTTTCAGGATGTTTTACAGTTTTTCTTGCAAAACGTCCAACAAGACGATCATATAATGACTCAATTACTTCATTACCCTCTTTAATCGCACCGATTAATAAACCGCGATCTGTTCCACAATCATCTTCACGAACAATTACATCTTGTGCAACGTCTACAAGACGACGTGTTAAGTAACCAGAATCGGCAGTCTTAAGTGCTGTATCGGCAAGACCTTTACGAGCACCATGCGTAGAGATGAAGTACTCAAGTACTGTTAAACCTTCACGGAAACTTGATTTGATCGGAAGTTCAATGATACGACCAGATGGATTGGCCATCAGACCACGCATACCAGCAAGCTGAGTGAAGTTAGATGCGTTACCACGGGCACCGGAATCACTCATCATGAAGATTGGATTGCGTTTATTCAAGGACTTCATCAGTTTTCCTTGGATAACGTCTTTTGCATTACTCCAAATAGAGATAACACGATCGTAACGTTCTTCTTCCGTGATTAAACCGCGACGGAATTGTTTAATTACATTATCTACTTTTGCTTGTGCTTCGTGGAGAATTTCATCTTTTTCACCTAATACAAGAATGTCAGATACCCCAACTGTAATACCAGCTTTTGTAGAGTATTTAAATCCTAAGTTCTTCATACGGTCAAGCATGCGAGACGTCTCTGTAATTTTGAAACGCTTGAATACTTCCGCAATGATGTTACCAAGAATCTTCTTGCTAAATGGTGCCACTTCTTCGCGACTAGCAATAATTTCTTTAATGTTCGCACCTTTTTCAACGAAATATTCCGCTGGTGTTTCTTTTTCAAGGTTTGAGTTTGTTGGTTCGTTAATATAAGGGAACGACTCTGGTAAGATTTCGTTAAATATTAATTTACCAACTGTTGTTAATAGAAGCTTACCTTTTTGCTCTTCAGTAAACGTTACATTATTTACTGAACTTGCAGCAACTGCAACACGCGTGTGCAGATGTACATATCCATTTTGGTATGCAAGTATTGCTTCGTTGGCATCTTTGAAGACCATACCTTCACCGATTGCACCTTCACGCTCAAGTGTTAAGTAGTAGTTACCTAATACCATATCCTGAGATGGAGTAACAACTGGTTTTCCGTCTTTTGGATTCAAGATGTTTTGTGCCGCTAACATAAGAATACGAGCTTCTGCTTGTGCTTCTGATGATAACGGAACGTGAACCGCCATTTGGTCACCGTCAAAGTCCGCGTTGTATGCAGTACATACAAGTGGGTGAAGACGGATTGCACGACCTTCTACTAGTGTAGGTTCAAACGCCTGGATACCAAGACGGTGAAGTGTTGGTGCGCGGTTTAGAAGTACTGGATGTTCTTTAATCACAGATTCTAAAACGTCCCAAACTTCAGGTTGTACACGCTCGATTTTACGTTTAGCACTCTTAATGTTGTGTGCTAAACCTTTTTCAACTAACTCTTTCATAACGAAAGGTTTGAACAGTTCAAGCGCCATTTCTTTCGGTAATCCACATTGGTACATCTTTAAGTTCGGTCCTACAACGATTACTGAACGACCAGAGTAGTCAACACGTTTACCTAATAAGTTTTGACGGAAACGTCCTTGTTTACCTTTAAGCATGTGAGATAGAGATTTTAATGGACGGTTACCTGGTCCAGTAACTGGACGGCCACGGCGACCATTATCGATTAATGCGTCTACAGCTTCTTGTAACATACGTTTTTCGTTTTGAACGATGATGCTTGGTGCACCTAAGTCCAATAGACGTTTTAAACGGTTGTTACGGTTAATTACACGACGGTATAAGTCGTTTAAATCAGAAGTAGCAAAACGTCCACCATCCAACTGTACCATTGGGCGTAGTTCTGGTGGGATAACTGGAAGAACATCTAGGATCATCCAAGATGGGTGATTTCCAGAGTTACGGAATGCTTCTAATACTTCTAGACGTTTAATAGCACGAGTACGGCGTTGTCCTTGTGCTGTTTTTAATTCTTCTTTTAAGAAGTCTACTTCTTTATCTAAATCGATATCTTGTAGTAGCTTTTTAATCGCTTCTGCACCCATAGCAGCTTGGAATGTGCTACCATATCGATCACGATATGCACGGTATTCTTTTTCAGAAAGTAATTGCTTCTTATCAAGTGGTGTATCTCCACTTTCTGTTACAACATAAGAAGCGAAATAAATTACTTCTTCAAGCGCGCGAGGGGACATGTCTAAGACAAGTCCCATGCGGCTCGGGATACCTTTGAAATACCAAATATGAGATACAGGAGCAGCTAATTCGATATGACCCATACGTTCACGACGAACTTTTGCACGCGTTACTTCAACGCCACATCGATCACAAACTACACCTTTATAACGTACACGTTTGTATTTTCCGCAATGACATTCCCAGTCCTTTTGTGGTCCGAAAATACGCTCACAGAACAAGCCATCTTTTTCAGGCTTTAACGTACGATAGTTAATTGTTTCTGGTTTCTTAACTTCACCGTATGACCAAGAACGAATCTTGTCAGGTGAAGCAAGTCCAATCTTCATATATTCAAAGTTATTTACATCTATCAAGGGGCCTACCTCCCTTTTAGTCTACAGGTTATCCCAATTATTCCTTAGTTGTCTCAACTTCGACATTCAATTTATCTGCTGATTGATGATCGTCGTCATCTTCTGTATCACGCATTTCGATTTCTTTATCGTCGCTAGACATCATTTTAACGTCCATACCTAAACTTTGCAGTTCTTTAATCAATACTTTGAATGATTCAGGAACGCCTGGTTCTGGAACATTTTCACCTTTAACAATTGCTTCATACGTCTTAACACGTCCGATAACATCATCAGACTTCACTGTTAAGATTTCTTGAAGAGTATAAGCAGCACCATAAGCTTCAAGTGCCCAAACCTCCATCTCACCGAAACGCTGTCCACCGAACTGAGCTTTACCTCCAAGAGGTTGCTGCGTTACAAGTGAGTATGGTCCAGTAGAACGAGCATGAAGTTTATCGTCAACCATGTGCGCAAGTTTGATCATATACATGACACCAACAGATACGCGGTTATCGAATGGTTCACCAGTACGTCCGTCATACAGGATTGTTTTCGCGTCATTTGCCATACCAGCTTCTTCAATTGTGCCCCATACATCTTCCTCACGAGCACCATCGAATACTGGTGTTGCAATGTGAATGCCAAGGTATCTTGCTGCCATACCAAGATGAAGCTCTAATACCTGACCGATATTCATACGAGATGGTACCCCTAATGGGTTTAACATGATATCGATTGGCGTACCATCTGGTAAGTAAGGCATATCTTCTTCTGGTAAAATACGAGAGATAACACCTTTGTTACCGTGACGTCCTGCCATCTTGTCACCTTCAGAAATTTTACGTTTTTGAACGATATACGCACGTACAAGTTGATTCACGCCCGGTGGCAATTCATCGCCATCTTCACGGTTGAATACTTTTACGTCTAAGATAATACCGCCACCACCATGTGGTACACGTAGTGATGTATCACGTACTTCACGTGCTTTTTCACCGAAGATTGCATGTAATAGACGTTCTTCTGCTGTTAGTTCTGTTACACCTTTAGGTGTTACTTTACCAACAAGTAGATCTCCATCTTTTACTTCAGCACCGACGCGAATAATACCACGCTCATCAAGGTTACGAAGTGCATCTTCTCCGACGTTTGGAATATCACGTGTAATTTCTTCTGGTCCAAGCTTCGTATCACGAGCTTCTGACTCATATTCTTCAATATGAATAGAAGTGTACACATCATCTTTTACAAGGCGCTCACTCATAATGATCGCATCCTCATAGTTATAACCGTCCCATGTCATGAAGCCAACAAGCACGTTACGTCCAAGTGCTAGTTCACCTAATTCCATAGAAGGACCATCCGCAAGGATTTCACCTTTTACAACTTCATTTCCAACACTTACGATTGGACGTTGGTTGTAGCAAGTTCCTTGGTTAGAACGAATGAATTTTTGCATTTTGTAGCGATCTAAGTCGCCTTTTACTGTTTGACCGTCAACTTCTACATAGCGACGTACCCAAACTTCACGTGCTTCTACGCGTTCAACAACACCAGGGTGTTTACAGATTACTGCAGCACCTGAGTCTTTTGCTGATACGTACTCCATACCTGTACCTACAATCGGTGATTCCGGATTCATTAACGGAACCGCCTGACGTTGCATGTTCGCTCCCATAAGTGCGCGGTTAGAGTCATCGTTTTCTAAGAACGGAATACAAGCTGTCGCTGCCGACACTACTTGCTTTGGAGATACATCCATATAGTCGATGCGTTCTTTATTTGTGACAATGTTTTCACCACGGAAACGAGCTACGATATCTTCATCAAGGAATTCTCCTTCTTCAGATAATTTCATATTCGCTTGGGCTACAACATAATTATCTTCTTCATCTGCTGTTAAATAATCAACCTGCCCTGTTACAAGACCAGTTTCTGGGTCAACACGACGGTATGGTGTTTCAATGAAACCAAACTCATTTACTTTCGCGAACGAAGATAATGAGTTAATCAAACCGATGTTTGGTCCCTCTGGTGTTTCAATCGGACACATACGACCGTAGTGAGAGTAGTGAACGTCACGCACTTCAAAGCCTGCGCGCTCACGCGTTAAACCACCGGGTCCTAATGCAGATAGTCTTCGTTTGTGAGTTAACTCTGCTAATGGGTTTGTTTGGTCCATGAACTGAGATAACTGAGAACTTCCGAAGAACTCTTTAATAGATGCAATAACAGGACGGATGTTAATTAACGCCTGTGGTGTAATTGCATTTGTATCTTGAATCGACATTCTCTCACGAACAACACGTTCCATACGAGAAAGACCGATACGGAATTGGTTTTGTAAAAGCTCTCCTACTGAACGTAAACGACGGTTTCCTAAGTGGTCGATATCGTCTGTGTCCCCTACTTTGTATAGTAGGTTGAAGAAGTAGCTGATAGAAGCAAGGATATCACCTGGTGTAATATGTTTTATATCACGAGTAATATTTGCATTACCAATTACGTTAATTACGCGTTCGCCTTCTGACTCAGGAGCATAAATCTTAATAGATTGCAGCTCAACATCGCCTGCTACCACTCCACCCATTGGTTTCGCTGTTTTGAATCCAATGTTTTTCTCTAAGTAAGGTAGAATGCGATCAAGCGTACGACGATCTAAGACTGTTCCTTCTGCCGCTAAAATTTCACCAGTTTCTGGATCCACCAGTGTTTCAGCTAAACGTTGGTTAAACAATCTATTTTTAATGTGTAGCTTTTTGTTGATCTTATAGCGACCTACATTTGCTAAGTCGTAGCGCTTCGGATCAAAGAAACGAGACACAAGTAAGCTCTTTGCATTTTCTACTGTTGGTGGTTCACCAGGGCGTAGACGCTCATAAATTTCAAGCAATGCTTTTTCTGTGCTATCTGTGTTGTCTTTTTCTAATGTGTTGCTTAAGTATTCGTTATCACCTAAAAGCTCGGTGATTTCTTGATCAGAGCCAAACCCTAATGCGCGTAACAAAACAGTTACAGGAAGTTTACGAGTACGGTCAATACGTACATATACAACATCCTTAGCATCTGTCTCATACTCTAACCAAGCCCCGCGGTTTGGAATTACAGTAGCAGTAAAACCACGTTTTCCGTTTTTATCCACTTTGCCACTATAGTATACGCTTGGAGAGCGAACTAACTGGGAAACGATAACACGTTCTGCACCGTTAATTACGAATGTTCCAGTCTCTGTCATGAGTGGGAAATCTCCCATGAACACATCTTGTTCTTTTACTTCACCAGTTTCCTTGTTGATTAGACGCACTTTTACACGAAGTGGTGCTGCATACGTCACATCACGCTCTTTGCATTCTTCTACAGAGTATTTAGGTTCACCTAAGCTGTAGTCGATAAATTCAAGCGATAGATTTCCCGTAAAGTCTTCGATCGGAGAAATGTCTTGGAACATTTCTCGCAAACCCTCATCAAGAAACCACTGATAAGAAGAGGTTTGAATTTCGATAAGATTTGGTAACTCTAATACTTCACTAATACGGGCATAACTTCTTCGTTGGCGGTGGCGTCCGTATTGAACTAGTTGACCTGTCAACTGCTTCACCCCTCAAATCATGAGTATTATAAATGCACAAAAAAATTTGTGCAAAATCACAAATAAATACAACTACTGCTATTAGCGTAGTTTTTTTCTCTTAAAGATAGATACGTTGAGTCTTTCTACCTGCTCAAAAAGAAAAATGGCTTCTTTAAGAAAACCATCATTCTGTTTCATAATCTGCTGATTTTACTATCTTTTCCAAGAGAAACAAAAATATACATCTTTTCTCAACGCAGAAAATCATATATTGGCATTGTATAATGTTAACATAGCCAAAAATAACCGTCAACGCTTTTTTGATTTTATGATATAATATCCTTTTTTCTTTTCTACAACTTCAACTTCAGAAAATACTTCTTCTAGTTTTTTTAGCGCAGATGGTGCACCTTGTTTCTTTTGAATAACAATCCACAATTCTCCACCTGAAACTAAATACTCTACAGCTTTTTCTAAAATCTCATGCACGATATCTTTACCAGCACGAATTGGAGGATTAGATAGAATAACAGCATACTTGCCATCTACATTTTCATAGACACTACTTTGCAAAATACGTACATTTTCAATTTTGTTATTAGCGGCATTTTCTTTTGCAAGCCCCAAGGCCCTTTCATTCACATCCACCATGTGAATTTCACGATCTTGAAACTCTTTCGCTAACGACAAACCGATTGGACCGTACCCACACCCTACGTCTAACACATTACCTTTAACATCTGGCATTTGAAACGCTTCAATTAAAAGACGAGAACCAAAGTCCACTTCGTTTTTCGAGAACACCCCATGGTCAGATAAAAAAGTAAATCGAGATTCACGAAGCGTAAATTCCCATCGTTTACGATCACTCTTACTAGAAGGGTCGTTAGAAAAATAATGGTCTGCCATATGGCCACCTCTTTTCTTTACAGTTAAAAAAAAAGCTCGCATGAGAGCGAGCTTTTTAAAGCATCAAAAGTTAATTACTTAACTTCTACAGCAGCGCCAACTTCTTCAAGTTTAGCTTTCATTTCTTCAGCTTCCTCTTTAGAAACGCCTTCTTTGATTGCTTTTGGAGTGTTGTCAACTAATTCTTTAGCTTCTTTTAAGCCAAGACCAGTGATTTCACGTACAGCTTTGATAACTTTGATTTTTTGAGCGCCAGCACTTGCAAGTACTACGTCAAATTCAGTTTTCTCAGCAGCAGCTTCACCAGCGCCACCAGCTACAGCTACAGGAGCAGCAGCAGTTACGCCGAATTCTTCCTCGATAGCTTTTACTAAGTCGTTAAGTTCTAATACAGTCATAGATTTAACTGCTTCAATGATTTGTTCTTTAGTCATTGTAAATATCCTCCCTTAAATAGGTTTGTATTGTTTTATAGATAACAAGTAATTATCTTTTAAAAAATTAAGCGCCTTGCTCTTCCTTTTGTTCTGCAACTGCTTTAGTAGCAAGTGCAAGGTTACGGATTGGAGCTTGAAGAACGCTAAGAAGCATAGAAAGTAAGCCTTCACGTGATGGAAGAGTAGCGATAGCTTTAACCTCATCAAGTGTTACAAGTTTACCTTCGATTACGCCCGCTTTAATTTCTAAAGCTTCATGTTTTGTAGCGAAGTCGTTTAATACTTTCGCAGGAGCAACTACATCCTCGTTACTGAACGCGATTGCGTTTGGTCCTGTTAAGAATTCGTTTAACTCAGCCATTTCAGCAGACTCTGCAGCACGACGAGTTAAAGAGTTTTTGTAAACTTTGAACTCAACGCCAGCTTCACGTAATTGCTTACGTAATTCTGTTGCTTCAGAAACTGTTAAACCACGGTAGTCAACAACGATTGTAGATTTACTAGCGCGAAGTTTGTCCGCGATTTCAGTTACAACTTGTTGTTTAGTTTCGATTACTTTGCTCATGTTATTACACCTCCTGTAGATTATATAGAAGATGTACCGAAAGTGCACTAAAAACCTCCATGCCCAACTTGTAGACATGGAGGCATATAGTCACAGAAAAAAAATTCCGCTTCGTATATTAACACCTAGGTAGGAAATTAAGTCGAATGACACCTACTGTCTACGGTACACTATTTAAATTCACAACATAAATGATTATATTAAAACTTCTTTATGAAGTCAACTTCCAATTTTTACGCAAGTGTAGAAACGTCTACGCGTACGCCAGGTCCCATTGTAGAAGCAACAGTTGCATTCTTCATGTAAGTACCTTTTGCAGCAGCTGGCTTAGCTTTTTGTAGCGTGTCAGCAATTGTTTTGAAGTTTTCTACTAGTTTAGCATCTTCGAAAGATACTTTACCGATTGGAACGTGGATGTTACCAGCTTTATCAACGCGGTATTCAACTTTACCAGCTTTGATTTCGTTAACAGCTTTAGTTACATCGAAAGTAACTGTTCCAGTTTTAGGGTTTGGCATTAAACCTTTAGGTCCTAATACGCGACCAAGTTTACCAACTTCACCCATCATGTCAGGAGTTGCTACTACTACATCGAAGTCGAACCAACCTTGTTGGATTTTACCGATGTAATCAGCATCGCCTACGAATTCAGCGCCAGCAGCTTCAGCTTCTTTTGCTTTTTCGCCTTTAGCGAATACTAATACACGTTGTACTTTACCAGTACCGTGTGGAAGAACAACTGCGCCACGAATTTGTTGGTCAGCTTTCTTAGGGTCAACACCTAAACGGAATGCAGCTTCTACAGTTGCATCAAATTTAGCTGTGTTTGTTTTCTTTACTAATTCTACTGCTTCTGTTGCAGAGTAAGCAGTTGCACGATCAACAAGCTTCGCAGCTTCTACGTACTTTTTACCTCTTTTAGCCATTTTTATTTCCTCCTCGAATGTGGTTTTAGCGGAATAACCTCCCACGTTTACGCCTTTTTTCCAGGGATAACCTGAGGATGCGCGCCATCCTTTTATTTTAAAAAACGATAATCATTTACGATAATAAAGGTTGCGAATTGGAATTCCAGACCCGCAACCTTTTTTAAAAACAAATCGAATTAGTCTTCGATAACGATGCCCATACTGCGTGCAGTACCTTCAACCATACGCATTGCAGCTTCTACGCTAGCAGCGTTTAGGTCAGGCATTTTAGTTTCAGCGATTTCGCGTACTTTATCACGCTTAACAGTTGCCACTTTATTACGGTTTGGTTCACCAGAACCAGACTCAATACCAGCTACTTTCTTAAGAAGAACAGCAGCAGGAGGAGTTTTAGTAATGAAAGTGAATGAACGGTCCTCAAATACCGTAATTTCAACAGGGATGATAAGACCAGCTTGATCTGCTGTACGAGCGTTAAACTCTTTACAGAAGCCCATGATGTTAACACCTGCTTGTCCTAATGCTGGACCAACTGGTGGAGCTGGGTTAGCTTTACCTGCAGGAATTTGAAGCTTTACCATTTTAATTACCTTTTTAGCCACGAGACACACCTCCTTAAGTCCGTGATGTGGTCAATTGGACAGTGATTTGCCCTCCCACGTCATATTTTATCTGTAACGATAAAATCTTTCAAAAAACGTCTCCGATAACGAAGACGTACTGACTTAAAAGATATTATCACTTTTTACAATTCATTTCAAGTTTCATTTTATAATTTTTCAATTTGATGGAAGTCAAGTTCAACTGGAGTCTCGCGACCAAACATATCTACAAGCACACTCACTTTTTTCTTCTCCACATCAATTTCTTCAATAGCACCTGTATAATCTGCGAATGGTCCCTCATTTACACGTACTGTCTCATGAAGTTCAAAGTCGAAATCAACCACTTCATTGTCCATTCCCATATGCTTCATAATGGTAACAACTTCCTCTTCTAATAGAGGAGATGGTTTAGATCCAGAACCTGAAGAACCAACAAAACCTGTTACACCCGGTGTATTACGAACAACATACCAAGAGTCATCAGTCATGATTAGTTCCACTAACACGTAACCTGGGAACACTTTTCTTTTCATTATTTTTTCTTTACCATTTTTCATTTCTACTTCTACTTCTTCTGGGACAACAACACGGAAAATTTTATCTTGCATACCCATTGATTCTACACGTTTCTCTAGGTTTGCTTTTACTTTATTTTCATATCCAGAATAAGTATGGACAACATACCAACTTTTTTCCATTCATTTAGGACGAGCGTCCTTCCCTCCCTGACGTACATTTTTTTGCGCAAATGAAAAAACCCGTTCACCGGGCTTTTACACAGTTCTTATAAATAACATTATATCATGGATAAGTGCTTCTTATTCAAGAATTAACCAAGAATTAACCGAATTAAAGAAGAAATGCCCATATCAACTACTGCGAAGAAAATCGCAAAGAACACAACTGTAGCGATAACAGTCGCTGTTGAGCGGAGTAATTCATCTTTTTTAGGCCAACTTACTTTTTTCATTTCGCGACCTACATCGCCGAAAAAGTTCGTTAAACGCATCTGCGGGACCTCCAGTGTATTATTTATTTTGTTTCCTTGTGAACTGTATGCTTATTGCATGTTTTACAAAACTTCTTTATCTCAAGTCGCTCTACTGAGCTCGTATCTTTCATCGTAGAGTAGTTTCGATTTTTACACTCTTCACATGAGAGTACAACTTTTTTCCTCATTAGTTACACCAGCCTTGTAACATTATGTCCCTAAAAATGTATCATACAACAAAAGACAATGTCAATGTCATGACTCTCACTCTCGTTACAAAAAGAAAACAGGTGAATTAATTTACACCTGCGTTACTTTCTATGAATTTAAAGTTGTACTCTCTCTCATTTCCATATATCGTTCCAATTTTCTCTTCACCCGCTGTAAAGCGTTATCAATAGATTTCACATGTCTATTTAACTGTTCCGAAATCTCTTGATAAGAGCGACCATCTAAGTATAAAGAAAGTACTTTTCTTTCTAAATCGCTTAATAATTCAGATATTTTAGACTCTATGTCGGTATATTCTTCTTGACTAATGATCATCTCTTCAGGATCAGTCACCTTCGCTTCGGAAATAACATCCAATAACGTTCGATCAGATTCCTCATCGTAAATCGGCTTATCTAAAGACACATACGAATTTAAAGGAATATGTTTTTGTCTTGTTGCTGTTTTAATAGCGGTAATAATTTGTCGAGTAATACACAGTTCAGCAAATGCTTTGAACGAAGACAGCTTGTCCTCTTTATAATCACGAATTGCTTTAAACAATCCAATCATACCTTCTTGAACAATATCTTCTCGATCGGCACCCACCAAGAAATAAGATCTTGATTTCGCGCGAACAAAGTTCTTATATTTATGAATTAAATATTCTAGAGCGTCAGTATTACCTTTTCGAACTAACTCAACGATTGCCTCATCCTCTAAATCACGAAATGTAACGTCGCCTACACTTACGAAGCCTGCTTCCACCTTGATCCCTCCGACCGCTATTTATTTAGCAATATTATACAGTAAAAAGACAAAGAGCGTCAATGCTTCAACGCTCTCCTCTTCTTAATTTTTCTAATTTTTCTGTAATATCCTCACTAAATATCTTTCGCATGGCAGGTTGCTTTTCTTTCGTGTCTTTTGTACGTCTTCTTACTTGTTGTTCCATCGCTTGTACTTCTAACTCTAATTCACGCGCAGATTTCCGAAGGGCACCTTGCGCAAATATAACCCATTGTTCCGTATAATCAGAAGTCGCAACATATATTTGTGTATTTATATTTCTAAGCTCAATCGCAAGTTTCTCTATCTTTTCGTCCGCAGTTTGATTTTTGCGCGTGAATATTACTTCCACCCGCGATTGTTTCATCTTTTTTTCAATACCGTGGACTGTATAGGCATCAAAGACTATCATTACTTTCGTTCCTGTATATCCTTGATAATCCGCCATCTTATCAATAAGCGCGTCTCTTGATGATTGCAAATCTACATCCCGTAGTTTTTTCAAGTCTCCCCAAGCTCCGATAATGTTGTAACCGTCAACGATTAAAATATCGTTCATTTTTTATTTACCAATTTCGTGACGTTTACGATATACCTCATACATTAACAAACTTGCGGCTACTGAAGCATTTAAGGATGTAACTTTACCAACCATCGGTAAAGTAATTAAGAAATCACACTTTTCACCAATAATACGACTCATACCTTTTCCTTCACTACCAATTACTAATCCAATCGGCATTTTACCATCTAAATTACGGTAATCCGTTTTTCCTTTGGCATCTGTACCAGCAATCCAAAGTCCGCGTTCCTTCAATTCATCAATTGTGCGAGATAAGTTTGTTACGCGCGCAACTGGAATATATTCAATTGCTCCTGTTGATGCTTTCGCAACTGATGCTGTAAGTCCTACAGCCCTTCTTTTCGGAATAATAACCCCATGAGCTCCTGTGGCATCAGCAGTACGCATAATAGAACCTAGGTTATGCGGATCTTCAATTTCATCTAAGATTAAGAAGAATGGATCTTCATTACGTTTTTCTGCTACTTTGAATAAATCTTCTAATTCAGCATACTGGTATGCAGCTACTTGAGCAATTACACCTTGATGATTACCCTCAACTAATTGATCTAACTTCTTCTTTGGTGCATGTTGTAAAATAATCTTATTTTCTTTCGCTAATGCTAGTACAATCTGCACTTGCCCTTTGGCAGCACCTTCTGCGATCCAAATTTTATTAATATCTCTCCCTGATCGTAACGCTTCAATTACAGGGTTACGTCCGATAATATATTCACTACTCATGATGATGTGCCCCCTTCCTTTTCTTCTAAAACTGCAATTGCCTTATATACAATTTCGTCTAATCTTTCACGATTATTTAATAAGTGATGATAACCAATTAGCGCTTCAAAGGCTGTACTATGTCGATATGTTTGTACATCCGTATTTTTCGGAACGGTACCTGAATTTGCATTACGCCCTCTTCTTAATACCGCCTCTTCTTCCTCTGTCAAAAATGACGTCTCTAATAAATGATAAACAACTTTCGCCTGTGCTTTTGCCGAAACAAAGCTCGTCCCTAAGCGATGTAATTGATTAGGACGAACTTTTCCTTTTTGAAGGAGGTGATAGCGGATATATTGTTCATATACCGCATCACCCATATATGCTAACGCTAAGCTGTTTAATTGCTTTGCATCAATCATTCTTATCCTCTTTTCCATCTTGTACCTTGTGCGGTATCTTCTAAAATAATATTCCGTTCTTTTAAATCATCGCGAATTTGATCAGATAATGCGAAATCACGATTTTTACGAGCTTCAATACGCTTTTGGATAAGTGCCTCAATTTCCTCATCAAGCAATTCTTCTTTTGCTAATTCTAATCCTAAAATATCGAATAATGTTTCAAGTTGTTTCACGTATGCTTCAATTACAACTTTAGAAGTATGTTCTTCTAATAAATATTGATTTGCGTGATTTGCTACATTATATAATTCAGTAATCGCATTAGCAGTATTGAAGTCATCATCCATTGCTTCTTCAAATGCAGCCTGGAATTTTTCCATCTCAGCTAACCATTTCTCATTATGATCTGTTAAATTCGCGCTACTTTCCATACGATGCTTTAAGTTACCGTAAGCTGTTTTAATTCTTTCTAGCCCGTTATTCGTACTTTGTAATAACTCTTCACTAAAGTTAATTGGATGACGGTAATGTACTGATAGCATAAAGAATCTAATTAACTGTGGATCATATTGCTTAATGATATCGTGAACTAAAATGAAGTTTCCAAGTGACTTAGACATTTTCTCATTATCAATATTAATATATCCATTATGCATCCAGTAACGTGCAAATGTTTTTCCAGTCAACGCCTCGGACTGCGCAATTTCATTTTCATGATGAGGAAATGCTAAGTCTTGACCACCAGCATGAATGTCAATTGTATCCCCTAAGTACTTACGTGCCATCGCTGAGCATTCAATATGCCACCCTGGACGTCCTTTCCCCCAAGGGCTTTCCCAGAAGATTTCTCCCTCTTTTGCAGCTTTCCATAAAGCAAAGTCAAGAGGGTCTTGTTTCTTTTCTCCTACTTCAATACGTGCACCATGACGTAAATCAGCGATTGGCTGATGCGATAATTTACCGTAACCTTCGAATTCTTTCGTTCTAAAGTACACATCACCTTCTGATTCATATGCATACCCTTTATTCACAAGTTCTTGAATAAATTCAATAATAATATCCATATTTTCTGTTACACGCGGATGAACTGTTGCATGTTTGCAACCTAGTGCGGTTACATCTTCAAAATATGCTTCAACGAAACGGTCAGCAATTGTCGGTACATCTTCACCTAATTCATTTGCCGCTTTAATTAATTTATCATCTACGTCAGTAAAGTTAGATACATACTGCACTTCGTACCCTTTGTATTCTAAATAACGGCGTACTGTATCGAACACCATAGGGGGTCTCGCATTCCCAATATGGATGTAGTTATATACTGTAGGACCGCAAACATACATCTTTACCTTATTTTCTTCTAATGGAATAAACTCTTCCTTTTGACGTGTTAGCGTATTATAAATGTGAATAGTCATTTTTATCCTTCCTTTCTACCTTTACTTCAAGTTGCTTTTTCAATTTATCAAGTTCTGCTTCCATAACCTTTAATTTATCAAAAATCGGATCCGGAAGATCGGAATGATTTAACTCTTGACCAATCTTCACTCCATTTTGAATAACGACTCGGCCAGGTATACCTACAACTGTAGAATGCGCAGGGACTTCTTTTAATACAACGGATCCTGCTCCAATTTTAGAATTCTCTCCAACAGTAATTGAGCCTAGTACTTTAGCACCTGTTGCAATTAATACATTATCCTGAATTGTAGGGTGCCTCTTTCCCTTTTCTTTTCCCGTACCACCTAATGTAACACCTTGATAAATTGTTACATTATCACCAATCTCACACGTTTCTCCAATTACAACCCCCATTCCATGGTCAATGAAAAAATGACGACCAATTGTTGCTCCTGGATGAATCTCAATGCCAGTAAAAAACCGACTAACTTGTGAAATCCAACGTGCAATAAAAAAGAAATTCTTTTTATAAAAAGCATGTGCAATTCGATGGGCCCAAACTGCATGTAATCCAGAGTAAGTCAAAATGACTTCGAAATAACTTCGTGCCGCTGGATCCTGTTCAAAAACGACTTCAATATCTTCCCGAAGCCTCTTAAACATCGATGTCCCCTCCCCTTTATGGGCTGCTTTTTCGAGTGAACTAACTCCCTTAACTCCCCACTTATCCTCTAAATCTTTATACAAGGAGATCAAACCTATACTTATACCGACTTTTACGGTATAAAAAAAGACGCCTCTGTCATATTGACAGAGACGCCTTTTAAGCGCGGTTCCACTCTGTTTAGGCTAATAAAAAAGCCTCAAACTCATCCATGATAACGGTGTACACCGCTTCTGCTTACTTTACGCCCTAAGACATTTCACGAAACAATTCGTTGTTCAGCAGAAGACTCGAAGGGGCATTTCAAAAATCCGCTTATAAACCACTTCCAGCCTAAAGGTGGTTCTCTCTGTAAAAAGCCTGATTTTCTACTTCTCCTTCTCGTCGCTTTTCCTTATTAGATTTTAAGTATACTTATTATATTTCTAAACCTAGAAAATGTTAACCAATTACTTTTTGAAGACGATTTAAAACTTTTTCTTTCCCAAGAAGTGCAATCGCATTAGGAAGCTCTGGACCATGTGTTTGACCAGTAGTAGCAACACGGATTGGCATAAATAAGTTTTTACCTTTATGCCCTGTTTCCTTTTGAACTGCTTTAATAGCTGCCTTAATCGCTGCAGGCTCCATCGCTTCTAGAGCTTCTATTTGACCAGCAAATGCACGAAGTACTTCAGGTACCTGTTCACCATTTAACACTTCTTGTCCTTCTTCTTCATAATCAACATGATCTTTAAAGAACATTTCAGAAAGCTCTACGATTTCAGCTCCGAAACTCATTTGGTCATGATATAAAGCAATTACATCACGAATCCAAGCTTGTTCTTGTTCACTTAAAGTTTCGCCTACACGTCCAGCTTTCACTAAATGCGGTAAACTTAACTCTACAACCGTATCTAAATCTTGCTTTTTCATATACTGGTTGTTCATCCATTTTAATTTTTGAGAATCAAATAATGCAGGTGATTTTGATAAACGAGCTGCATCGAACATTTTGATGAACTCATCTTTAGAGAAAATCTCTTCTTCTCCTACCGGCGACCAACCTAGTAGTGCAATAAAGTTAAAGATTGCTTCTGGAAGATATCCTAGCTCTTTATATTGCTCAATAAATTGAATAATAGATTCATCACGTTTACTTAACTTTTTACGGCTTTCGTTAACAATTAGGGTCATATGACCGAATTGTGGGATGTCCCAACCGAAAGCTTCATAAATCATCATTTGTTTTGGCGTATTTGAAATATGATCATCGCCACGAAGCACATGTGTAATCTCCATTAAGTGATCATCTACTGCTACCGCAAAGTTATAAGTTGGAATTCCATCTTTTTTCACGATAACAAAATCACCGAAATCATTTGAATGGAATGCAACTTCATCTTTTACGATGTCTTTGAATGTGTAATCACGATCAGCTGGTACACGGAAACGAATACTTGGAATACGTCCCTCAGCTTCAAATTCTTTCATTTGTTCTTCAGTTAAATCACGATGGTTACCTGCATAACGAGGTGTTTCACCACGAGAAATTTGTCCTTCACGCTCTGCTTCCAGCTCTTCTTCTGTCATATAACATTTGTAAGCTAAACCACGCTCTAATAAATCTAGATATAATTTTTTATAAATATCTAAACGCTCTGTTTGACGATATGGTCCGAATTCACCACCAACATCAACACCTTCATCCCAGTCCATACCGAGCCATTTCAAGTATTTTAATTGGCTTTCTTCTCCACCTGCAACATTACGTTTTACATCAGTATCTTCAATACGAATAATAAACTTACCATCTTGATGACGAGCAAATAAATAATTAAATAATGCCGTACGCGCATTTCCGATATGTAAGTGTCCTGTTGGACTTGGCGCATAGCGCACTCTCACTTGCTTTTCCATAATTGGTACACCTTCCATTCTTAATGTCAACACATTCTATAATTGTACAACAAAAAAATGTGATTATCCATCTTACGAATTAAAAACCATTATTTTTTCTGTAATAATACCACTGCTTGAGAAGCAATTCCTTCTTCTCTACCTGTAAATCCTAATTTTTCTGTTGTTGTTGCCTTTACATTAATGTTATCTATAGACGTTTCTAACAGTTCACTAATACGTTTACGCATACTTTCAATATGCGGTGCCATTTTTGGCTTTTGAGCAATAATTGTACAATCTAGGTTTCCTAGCTCGTAACCTTGTTCGCGTACAAATTCCCAAACCTTTTGTAGTAATATAGCTGAATCTGCATCTTTAAAGGCAGGATCAGTATCAGGAAAATGCTTTCCAATATCTCCTGCTGCAATTGCTCCTAGACATGCGTCAGCAATCGTATGTAACAATACATCCGCATCTGAGTGACCGATTAATCCCTTCTCATGGGGAATTGTAATTCCGCCGATAATTAACGGTCTACCTTCTGCAAATTCATGTACATCAAAACCTTGTCCAATTCGAAACATTCTTTACATCCTCCTTGAGCTAAACCACTGAGCTTTATGACTCTATATTATATCGATATCCTTACAAAGAAAAGCCCGGCTATTGCCGAACTTTCCTTTGTTATACACCATCACGGCTATTTTTTCTGAACATGAAGGAAACTTTCAGCAATTAGTAAATCCTCTGGAGTCGTCACTTTAATATTATAGTAACTCCCCTCTACTACACCTACTTGCTTACCAATGCGTTCTACGAGACTTGCATCATCTGTACCAAGAAAACAGCTCTGTTTTGCACTTCTATGAGCTTCTAACAAAAGCGAAACAGAGAACCCTTGCGGTGTTTGTACAGCCTTAAGCTGAGATCGTTCTACCGTTTCGACAACAACACCTTGTTCTACTTTCTTCACTGTATCCTTTACTGGCACTGCACAAATGGAAGCCCCATATTTTTCTGCTGCTGTTAATACATCTTGAATCACTTTATTCGTTACGAATGGGCGCGCTCCGTCATGCACAAGAACGTATTCCACATCACTTGCATGCTGAATCGCGTTATATACACTATCTTGTCTTTCAGCCCCACCTTGAATAAATTGCACCTGTTTTTCAATCGGATACTTCTGCATTAATTCTTCAAAATACGGGCGTTCCTCTTCGTTAATTGCCATAACAATACTTTTGCACGCCTTATCTCTTTCAAAAGCACGTAATGTATGCACGATAATCGGTACTTCATTTATAAGTAAGAACAACTTATTTTTGCCAGCACCCATCCGCTTTCCTTGACCGGCTGCCGGAATAATTAATGTATACATATTAATAATCCTCTACCTATAATGCTTTTTCTAATAATTTACGTTTTGCGAAAATCATACGACCAGCCGATGTTTGTAATACGCTAGTAACTAGTACATTAAGTTGCGAACCTACATACTCTCTACCATCTTCTACTACAATCATCGTACCATCATCTAAGTACGCAACACCTTGGTTTTGCTCTTTACCATCTTTCACAACATAAACACTTAATTCTTCGCCAGGGAGTACAACTGGTTTAATTGCATTAGCTAAATCATTAATGTTTAACACCGTTACTCCTTGTAATTCAGAAACTTTATTTAAGTTAAAATCATTTGTTACTACAGTTCCACCGGTGATTTTAGCTAACTTTACAAGTTTGCTATCCACCTCTTGGATATCCTCGAAATCGCCTTCATAAATTTCTACCGGAATCGGCATCTCTTTTTGAATACGATTTAAAATGTCTAGTCCTCTGCGACCACGATTACGCTTTAAAGCATCGGAGGAGTCGGCAATATGCTGAAGCTCTTCTAATACGAATTGTGGAATTACAATTGTTCCTTCTAAAAACTTCGTTTGGCAAATATCAGCAATACGTCCATCAATAATTACACTCGTATCGAGAATTTTCCAATGAGCCGTAGATTTTTCTACCTCTATCTCTTCGTTCTCACTATTGTTTTTCTTCTTACCTCCGCGTTGGGGTAATGTAAATAATCCTAGCAATTCATTCCTCTTTTTAAATCCTACTTGGAATCCTAAATATCCAAGTAAAAGAGTAAAGAACACTTGCAATACTGTGCTAATAACCGGAATTGTAAATTCACGAATTGGTATTAAAATTAAATATGCAACAATGAGACCAGAGATTAACCCTAATGTACCAAATAAAACATCTGCTACAGGCGCCTTTACAAGAGCCTCTTCAATATGCTTAATAAGTTGAACAATATAATCTACAAGCCAAAATGTTGTTAAAAATAAAATAATTGCACCAATAATTGCACGAACATACGATCCTTCCAATAAAGGAACAGCACCGATGTCTAATACATTAATAACTTTTGGGATTAAGTAAATCCCTAACGCTCCCCCAATTACTAGAAAGAAGAGCTGTACGATCCGTTTTAACATCCAACCACCTCCTACTCATTATTAACCATTGTTTCGCTAATCAAAACGCCGAATGCAAAAGCGGACGTGTTTTTTTATAAATAGTTTTATTTACCAATATATCATATCATATACCAAAAATGTTCTAGTGTCGTTATATTATGGAATCAATGTAATATTCTTAATTGTGTCTACTCATATAGAGATGCTCTTGAATTCTTTTTAAGCCTTCTCGTATTTTCTTCGCCCTTACTTCTCCAATTCCTTCCACATCATCCAATTCATGAATAGTCGCGCGACAAACACCTTGCAACGTTTTGAATCGATTAATTAAATTTTCAATGATAAGTGGCGGAACACGAGAGATTTTGCTTGTGATTCGATATCCCCTTGGCGTCACACTTTCTTCTAAACTCGTTTGCCCTGGGTAGCCAAGTAATTTAACTAAATCACTATCCTCTAAAAGTTGTGTATTTGCAAGGTCCTGCAACTTTTTCAAAATTTGATGATGGTCTTGTGTTTTTTCTTGGTGATAATCTTTGATTAATAATGCTGCCTCTGCCTCTAAATCAGCTAGTAGTTCTGTAAGTTGTAAACGGATTAACCTACCTTCTGTTCCTAGCTCATGAATATAGCTCAATATTTCATTTTTAATACGCAGTACCATTTCAACACTATGTAAAACGTGAACGACCTCGGACATTGTAACGACCTCTTCAAATTCTAGAATGCCCAAATTCGTAATACCATCATTCCATACAGCCTTATATTTTTCTAACGTTTGAATAGCTTGATTTGCCTTTGTTAAAATAACCCCTATATCTTTTAGTGTATAACGTAAGTTCCCTTGATATAGCGTAATTACGTTACGTCTTTGTGAAATAGCTACAACAAGGCTACCAGTCTGCTTCGCTACACGTTCTGCTGTTCGGTGACGCATGCCTGTTTCAATAGAATCAATAGATGCCTCTGGAACTAACTGTGCATTTGCTATTAAAATTTTACTTCCCGTTTCATTTAAAATAAGTGCCCCGTCCATTTTTGCTAATTCATATAAACTAGCAGGAGAGAATGCACAATTAATGTGAAAACCGCCATCAACAATACTTTTAATCTGCTCATTATATCCAAGAACAATTAGTCCCCCTGTTTGTGCGCGAAGTACATTATCTATCCCTTCGCGCAGTGGTGTCCCTGGGGCCACGAGCTGTAAAATATTAATCATACTTTTGACACGTTGCTTATTTTCTTCCATAGCCTAGCCTCCTAATGTCAAACGAAGCGCTTCTCCTAAATTAGAAACACCTACAACCTCAATCCCATCTGGAATTGTCCATCCTCCTAAGTTTTTTCTAGGAATAATAACACGTTGAAATCCTAATTTAGCCGCTTCTTGTACACGTTGTTCGATTCTTGATACTCTTCTTATTTCTCCAGTTAATCCTACTTCTCCTATTACTGCATCGGTTGGTGCCGTAGATTTATCCCTAAAACTTGAGGCTATACTTAAAGCCACTGCTAAATCAATTGCCGGTTCATCTAATTTCAAACCACCAGCTACTTTTAAATATGCATCTTGATTTTGCAATAGTAAGCCTGTTCTTTTTTCTAATACTGCCATAATAAGCGAAACACGGTTATGATCAATTCCCGTCGCCATTCTTCGAGGATTTCCAAAACTAGTAGGGGAGATTAAAGCTTGTATTTCTACTAAAACCGGTCTTGTTCCTTCCATTGAAGCAACTACTGTTGACCCTGCAACACCAACCGGCCTTTCCTCAAGGAAGATTTCAGAAGGATTTAAAACTTCCGCAAGACCAAGCTCTTTCATTTCAAAGATACCCATTTCATTCGTGGAACCAAAACGGTTCTTCACAGCTCGTAAAATACGATACGTATGGTGTCGATCTCCCTCAAAGTAGAGAACTGCATCGACCATATGTTCTAACATACGAGGTCCTGCAATTGCTCCTTCTTTTGTCACATGCCCGACGATGAAAATAGGGATTCCTTTTGTTTTTGCAAGTTTCATTAATTCCGCTGTACATTCACGTACTTGTGCCACACTTCCTGGTGCTGACGTCACTTCAGGTAAATGTATCGTTTGAATAGAATCAATAACAACAAAAGCTGGATTCATTTCTTCAATATGTGCTGCAATACGCTGCAGGTCTGTCTCTGCTACAACAAATAGATTGCTACCCTTTACATGCAAACGATCTGCACGAAGTTTAATCTGCTTTGCCGACTCCTCACCCGATATGTATAATACATCATATGAAGAATCTGCTAATTGCGATGAAATCTGTAATAGTAATGTTGATTTTCCAATCCCAGGGTCTCCACCAATAAGTACTAAGGACCCATCTACAATTCCGCCACCAAGCACACGGTTAAACTCTTGAAATTCCGTTTCAATACGTGCCTCAGACTTTGTTTCTACTTCAGTAAGACGTCTTGGTTTTGTTACTTCCGTTTGAATTGCATTCGCGTAATTAAGGCGCCTTGATGATACAACTGGTTCCATCTCTTCAACAAGTGTATTCCATTGACCACATCCGGGACATTTACCCATATATTTCGGTGACTGATAACCACATTCTTGACATATAAATTTCGTTTTCTTTTTAGCCATACCTTTTTATAGTTCACTTCACTTTCGTCTATAAACGTTTATCCTTCTCGTACAAGAAAGAGGGCTATCGCGTAGCCCTCTTTGTTTGTCTATACTTATTTTACCTTTTCCGCACTATGAATGACAAATGATTCTCCTTCTACATCAAAGATAACTTTTTGTCCTTTCTCAATAGCACCTTTTAAAAGTTCTTCAGATAGTCTATCTTCTACATGCTTCTGAATTGCCCTACGAAGCGGACGAGCACCGTACTCACGATCAAATCCTTTATCAGCAATAGCAGAAATTGCCCCTTCTGTTAATTGCAATTCGATTTCTTGTTCTTTTAAGCGATTCACTAACTGATTTACCATAAGAGTTACTATTTCTTGAATATGTTTTTTCTCAAGCATATGGAATACGATAATTTCATCAATACGGTTTAAGAATTCTGGACGAAATGCTTTTTTCAGTTCATCCATTACTTTGCCTTTCATATCCGAATAATCGCGGCTCTCATCTTGTACGTTAAATCCAAGATACTTATTACGTTTTAATGCATCTGCCCCAACGTTAGATGTCATAATAACAATTGTATTACGGAAATCTACTGTACGTCCTTTAGAATCGGTTAAACGACCATCTTCTAATACTTGTAGTAAAATATTAAACACATCCGGATGAGCTTTCTCTACCTCATCTAATAAGACAACTGAATATGGCTTGCGACGAACTTTCTCTGTTAATTGTCCACCTTCTTCATATCCAACATATCCTGGAGGAGAACCAACTAAACGGGAAGTAGAATGCTTCTCCATGTACTCTGACATATCGATGCGAATCATTGCATCTTCATCACCGAACATAGATTCTGCTAGTGCTCTTGCAAGTTCTGTTTTACCTACACCTGTTGGCCCTAAGAAAATAAATGAACCAATTGGGCGCTTCGGATCTTTTAATCCTGCTCTGGCACGACGAACAGCTTTTGCTACAGCTACTACCGCTTCATCTTGACCAATTAAACGATCATGAAGAATGGATTCTAAGTTTAATAATTTATCAGTCTCTGTTTGTGCAAGTTTAGAAACTGGGATACGCGTCCATGTAGAAACGACATTTGCAATATCTTCTACCGTAACCTCTGAATTTTCTTTTCCTTGTTGCTCTTTCCATTGACGTTTTGTATCTTCTAACTTCTCTCGTAAGCGTTGTTCCATATCACGTAAAGATGCAGCCTTTTCAAATTCTTGACTTTGTACAGCCGCATCTTTTTCTTTTCGAATCTCCTCAAGCTTCACTTCAAGCTCTTTTAAGTTTGGTGGTGTTGTATAAGAACGTAAGCGAACTTTTGAAGCAGCTTCATCAATTAAATCAATTGCTTTATCCGGTAAAAAGCGATCTGTAATATAACGATCTGAAAGTTTTACAGCTGCATCAATAGCGTCATCTGTAATAGATACACGGTGATGCGCCTCATAACGGTCACGTAAACCTTTCAAGATTTGAATCGATTCTTCTAAACTTGGCTCATCAACATGAATTGGTTGAAAACGTCTTTCTAAAGCCGCGTCTTTTTCAATATATTTGCGATACTCATCTAAAGTTGTCGCCCCAATACATTGTAACTCTCCTCGTGCTAAAGATGGTTTTAAAATATTCGATGCATCGATTGCACCTTCTGCTCCACCGGCACCAATTAATGTATGAAGCTCATCAATAAATAGAATAATATTGCCTGCTTGGCGAATTTCATCCATCACTTTCTTTAAACGGTCTTCAAATTCACCGCGATATTTCGTTCCAGCTACTACTGTACCCATGTCTAGTGTCATAACACGCTTATCTCTTAAAGTTTCAGGAACTTCATTATTTACAATTTGCTGTGCTAATCCTTCTGCAATTGCCGTTTTACCTACACCAGGCTCACCGATTAATACTGGGTTGTTTTTCGTTCTACGGCTTAACACCTCAATTACACGTTGAATTTCTTTACCACGTCCAATAACAGGGTCTAAGCGATTTTCACGTGCAACAACTGTTAAGTCCCTTGCTAAACTGTCAAGTGTCGGTGTATTTGCATTTGTTGCTGAACCACCTTGATGACCTGAACTAGCTTCATTACTTCCAAGAAGTTGTAACACTTGTTGTCTCGCTTTATTTAAACTTACACCTAAATTATTTAAAACACGTGCCGCTACACCTTCACCTTCACGGATTAAACCGAGTAAAATGTGTTCTGTTCCAACGTAAGAATGGCCTAGCTTACGCGCTTCATCCATAGATAATTCAATAACCTTTTTAGCACGAGGTGTATAATGTACAGTTTGAGAAGCTTCTGTTCCACGCCCAATTAACGCTTCTACTTCTTTTTGAACTTTCTCTGGACTTAATCCAAGAGCAATTAACGCTTTTGCTGCAATTCCTTCACCTTCGCGTACAAGCCCAAGTAAAATATGTTCTGTTCCAATATTATTATGCCCAATACGAATTGCTTCCTCTTGAGATAAAGCTAATACTTTCTGTGCTCTTTCTGTAAATCTTCCAAACATCATAGAAATCGCCTCCTACTTGCGCTTAGTTTTTTTCAATACGTAATCGCTCACGGATTAAGGTTGATCTTCGATAATCTCTTTCTTCTGGCCCTAAAGGTCCTCCCGCGTATTGTTGTAAAATGCCCGGTTGAGTAAGAACCATTAACTCCGTCAAAATATTTCTCGATATACCTTTTATATATCCTAGATCAATACCAAGTCGTACATCTGATAAGCAATTAGCAGCTTCTGCAGATTGAATTAAACGACTGTTTGCTAGTATGCCGTAAGAACGATAAACCTTATCTTCAAGTTCAATACTTGAATTTTGTACAATTAATTCTCTAGCCATTTTTTCTTGCTGTATAATTTGTTGAATGACACCTTTTAAATCTGCAATAATATCTTCTTCAGACTTTCCTAGCGTCATTTGATTTGACACTTGAAATATATTACCTAACGCTTCGCTACCTTCACCGTATATTCCTCTTACTACTAACCCTAATTTTTGAATTACTTGTATAATACGGCTAATTCTTTTTGTTAAAACCAGTCCCGGTAAATGAATCATCACAGAAGCTCTTAACCCTGTGCCAACATTAGTAGGACAGCTTGTAATATATCCAAGTGATTCATCAAAAGCGTATTCAACTTCTTTCTCAATCCAATTATCTATTTGATTGGCGCTTTGAAGCGCCTCTGATAACTGTAATCCTGAAAATAGGCACTGAATCCGAATATGGTCTTCTTCATTAAGCATAACACTAATATGTTCACTTTCTGATAGTAGACATGCTCCATATTCTGTCCCTGCAAGATTTGGACTAATTAAATGCTTTTCGACTAAAACTCTCCTTTGAAGAGGGGTTAATTCATTCATCTTTAATAGTCCAAACTCCCCAAAGGACCCTACTGCTTTATTTATAAATTTCTTTTTAAATAATTCATGAATCTGTTTAGCTTCTTCTTCGTTTTGCATAGTAGAAAATTGATATTGTTTAAAATTACGAGCCAAACGAATTCGACTACTTAAAACAATATCAGAATCAGGGCCATCCCCCTTCATCCATGGACTAATCGCTTCATTCATAATTTTGTCCAGTGACATAGAACTATTCCCCCTCTCTATGCTCACTAAGATGTATTTCAAGACCTCGAATCTTATCTCTTACCTCTGCAGCTTTCTCAAATTCCTCTTTCTGTACGCATTGTTTCAGAATGAGTTTTAGTTCATCTAATTCTTTCTTTAAGTGGATATTTCCTTCTATACGTTCCGGAATTTTTCCACAATGATCTGTATGCCCACCATGAAGACGTTTTAATAGTGGCTTTAAATGCTCCTTAAATGTATCGTAGCAAGAAGAACAGCCAAAACGTCCCACTTTTGTAAATTGTTCATATGTCATCTTACAATCTGGGCATCTTACTATATTTGCATTTGAAAATCCATTTTTTCCTTCTTCAAACATTGTTGATTCACCGTGTAATAAACCAGCGAATAAATCATGAAATGAAAAGTTAGACTGCGATGATTGAAAGAAAGACGTATAGCCACTTTGCTCTGCACATTGCTCACAAAGATGAACTTCCGCCTTCTTCTCGTTAATTACTTTTGTATAATGTAAAGTCGCTGGTCTTATATTACAGTTTTGACAAGTCATCACTATCCCCACCTTTACAACAGGAACGCTCTATCTCATGATACTTTTCATACATTACTAGATTGTTCGCTTTCCTGAATCCGTTTAAATAAAAGTGCATGTTCTTTTTCAAAACTTCTACAACATTTAACTGCTTTATCTTAGTCATCATTCTTTTACAAAAGCTATATTTATTTATATTTCAGTGTTCTTAACATTGCGCATAATATTCGAGCCCTAAGTTCATCTCGAGAAGGAACATCCATTGATAATACAGAACGATCTATTACGCTTAACATCAGTTTCGCTTCACGATTTGTTATGATTCCCTCTTCTATTAAACGTATAATCATGCTTTCTGCATTCCCTTGCGCAACACTATGATCAATCATATGAAGCATTTGATCAATAATGTCTATATCGTCATGCAGTTTGACTTTTATAATGCGAATGTAACCTCCTCCACCACGTTTACTTTCTACTACAAATCCTCTTTCTAACGTAAAACGGGTATTGATTACATAATTGATTTGAGATGGTACGCACTCGAACCGATCCGCAATCTCATTTCTCTTAATTTCAATCGCATTATTATTGCTTAAGTCAATAACTTGCTTTAGATATTGCTCAATGATATCAGATATATTTCTCATTTATCCGCCACCTTTATTGACTTTGACTATCTTTGACTTTAATTATATACGTATTAATAAAATTTGCAACTCTTTTGCTTATTCACTATCCTAGCCACATTCTCCTGTATTTAATCAAAATATTAATACTTTAAACACATTTTTTTATTACTATGGATTATAAAATAAAACACGAAAAAACACGAGTCATTTGACTCGTGTTTTAGTTGCTTGGCGACGTCCTACTCTCACAGGGACAAGGTCCCAACTACCATCGGCGCTAGAGAGCTTAACTTCCGTGTTC
>NZ_JAEHBO010000268.1:0-242 GCF_016483575.1 Bacillus cereus group sp. N12 | reverse complement strand
AAATTAAACCAACCCAAAAAAAATTACAAACTAAAATAAAAATTGAAAAAAATATATTTAAATCTAAACATAAATTTATAATAAAACTTAAAAACAAAAAGAAAAAAAACAAAATAAAATACTAAAATAAAAGAATCAAAAACATAATATAAAATCTGTATATAATACAAATAAACTATCAAAAAAAAAACTACTAGAACACGAAACCCTACTACAGCTAGAAAAAAAAAAAGGGGCGGGGG
>NZ_JAEHBO010000267.1:0-242 GCF_016483575.1 Bacillus cereus group sp. N12 | reverse complement strand
ATTACATGATCTACAAGCTATTTTCGGTATGCATAATAAACCTGATTTACCAGTAGGTACAAATGGCATAAAAGATGGTCCACTAAAGGCTGGAGTAGATCGATTTGAAATTGAAAATCACGGTGTCGGGACGCACGCAGCTGTACCAGCTGCTGGTGTTGACACTATCGTCGCATCCTCTCAAATTGTTATGGCACTACAAACAATTGAAAGTCGAAATATTAGCTCTTCACATAATGCCG
>NZ_JAEHBO010000266.1:0-242 GCF_016483575.1 Bacillus cereus group sp. N12 | reverse complement strand
ACTTACATCCGCAATATGAACACCAAGCTTGTAAGTACCGTTCTCAAGCTTCGTTACTGTAACAGCATCATCTAAGTCCTTTGCGTCTTCACCATCAATCGTTACAATCATTTGGTCACGTAAATAACGGCGATCTTTCAAGTCTTCTTCTGAAATCGTTTCTGGTACACTGATTGCATGCTCCATCACTTCCTCATGAAATGCTAAAGGTAAATGATGTTTATGGATGACCGATAAAATAT
>NZ_JAEHBO010000265.1:0-242 GCF_016483575.1 Bacillus cereus group sp. N12 | reverse complement strand
GCCATTAGCTCAGTTGGTAGAGCATCTGACTTTTAATCAGAGGGTCGAAGGTTCGAATCCTTCATGGCTCACCATTTACAATTTAATGCGGGTGTAGTTTAGTGGTAAAACAAGAGCCTTCCAAGCTCTGGTCGAGAGTTCGATTCTCTTCACCCGCTTTTCAATTATGGGCCTATAGCTCAGCTGGTTAGAGCGCACGCCTGATAAGCGTGAGGTCGATGGTTCGAGTCCATTTAGGCCCA
>NZ_JAEHBO010000264.1:0-243 GCF_016483575.1 Bacillus cereus group sp. N12 | reverse complement strand
ATGTTCACCAAAAGATACACAAATAAATTTCGTCTCTAACAAATTTCTCACCAAAACCCTCACATAAAACCTATCAGTATGAAAGAAAAACCTATAAATAGGGTATCCCCTCAATATAAAAAAACAACAGAAACTAAATGATATAAAAATAATATACTATGCGAAAACCGCAAACAACGCAGAAAAAGTTGAAGATATATTTCATACCCCAAAAACTAAAAAAAAAACTCCTGTATTTGAAGC
>NZ_JAEHBO010000263.1:0-243 GCF_016483575.1 Bacillus cereus group sp. N12 | reverse complement strand
GATATATTTGGTAATAAGGAAGAGAAATATTCTCCACAAGCTGCATCAATACCTACTGAAGGTGTTAAACATGCTGCTGTAATTGCGATACCTAGTAATACTGTTCCGTAACTACCAAATAAATGATTTACAACGTTTGTTAAAATAATGGCTCCGTTTGCGCCGTTTGCACGCGATTCACTAGATGCTCGAAGATTCGCAAGCGCTAAATACCCAAGTAGTAAACCACGTGCTGCATTAAAT
>NZ_JAEHBO010000262.1:0-245 GCF_016483575.1 Bacillus cereus group sp. N12 | reverse complement strand
CCACCGGCTCGGCCGCTATGGCGCCGGCCAGTGCATGGACTACGCCACCACCGCCCCCGCCCTCATCGCCGCGAAGCTCCCCGAACTTGCCGGCCCGCCCGTCAGCTCCCGCGCCGTCGCGACCGCCGGCGCGGCCCGCGCCGGCCGGCTCATCGCCGAACTCATCTAACCATCAAGGAGACACCACATGACCACCACCCAGATGCCAGTCGACCTCGGAGGCTGCCTGACGGCGGGTGTCGCCG
>NZ_JAEHBO010000261.1:0-245 GCF_016483575.1 Bacillus cereus group sp. N12 | reverse complement strand
CCGCCGGCCCACCCGGAGACCCCCCTCCCCCCCGTCCCCCCGGCCCTCGGCGTGTTTATGGGGATACTGGAGAGCCAGGAGGTCAAGGTGACACAGGTGCTCCTGGGGCAACTGGGGCTACGGGACATCAAGGTGTTCAAGGTAACACAGGGGCTAAAGGTGCACAATGCGCTAAACTTCAACAAAAACAACAGCGAGGCCCAGGGGGGGCAGGTCGGGGTGGGGGTGCTGCGCGACAAGGGGGG
>NZ_JAEHBO010000260.1:0-245 GCF_016483575.1 Bacillus cereus group sp. N12 | reverse complement strand
GCCTCAGTCAACAAGAAGTGTTGTACCATTAACAAAACTAGCATCATCACTAGCAAAAAATAAGACAGCTTTAGCCACTTCTTCTCGTGTTCCAAGTCTGCCTTGTGGAAGAAGGGAAGCTAAATATTCTTTCTGTTGAGGATTAACACTACCAAGCAAACGGGTATCAATATAGCCAGGGCACACCGCATTAATACGTATTCCAAATTTAGCGTAGGCAGTACATAAAATTTGAGTTAATAGAT
>NZ_JAEHBO010000259.1:0-245 GCF_016483575.1 Bacillus cereus group sp. N12 | reverse complement strand
CAACTTGCCCATCTACTTTTTGTCCCGCTCCTATCCCTATTATTGGAATTGTTAATTGGTTCGAAATTAATTCTGCTAACTGGATTGGCACACATTCTAACACAAGTGCTATCGCACCAGCTTCCTCTCATTTCTTTGCATCGTCTATTAATTTCTTTGCACTTTCAGCATCTTTTCGTTGCACTTTATATCCCGCCAATACTCCCACAGATTGAGGAGTTAGTCCTAAATGCGCTACGACAGGA
>NZ_JAEHBO010000026.1:0-58962 GCF_016483575.1 Bacillus cereus group sp. N12 | reverse complement strand
CACGTTTCCCAATCTCCTAAAGCTTTTATTCCGTCTATTGTATCGCTAACTGCTTGTCCCGTACCATCTACAATACCGTCCCAAATTTTTTCACCAGTAGATTTTTCAGGTAGCTTACCACACATTTCACCTTCTTCAATTGAATTGGCAGCTTGTCGTGCCCTCTCTTCTGTAATTGCTTGAATTGAAGTCGTCCACTCCATATTCAACCCTTGCGTACTAAATGTACCACTTGCAGGACTAAAACCTTTTCCACTTTGTACCTCTGCTAAACCTTGTGCGATACTAGCAGCTAGTTGAAGTGCTGTATCATAATTACTACTAGAAGTATAATTAAATTCATATAGATGTTCTAATTTTTCTTGCAGTTTTTTCCTCATGACAGTAAAAAGATTTACCATAGCATCCATACCCGGCATTGGCATAGCTTGATTGATGGCTTCCATACTTGTTTTCATTCGGCCAATCTCTCGAATTTGTTCTAATAATTCTTGTTCAATAACATCTGTAGAAGCGACTTGTGATTGAAATTGACTTGGAAAAGCATCGTTCTGACGAATCAATTCTTCACATAAATAAATGATCCCTTGCGCTAAAGGACGAAAGGTTTGTACAAAAAATGCTTTTGCACTACTATATGTTTGCCCTTGTAACACAGTATCAATTGCAAAGGCATCAATTGACTGAATGACTTGTTCCATACCGTGAATGGTAGCGTTACATACAGCATTCATGCTTTGAGTTTGACTTTGTACTTCTCCCAAATACATATTTAAACTCATGCATTGACCTCCCTCGCTAATTGTTGTTGTTGATAGGAAAGGTCGTTTTCTAAATCACTAAGGTCTCGTCTTTCTTTAAGCAACGTTTCTTTTTTGTTTTCCAATTCAAATGTGACTTTTCTTTCAATATGTTGTGCATCTTGATATGTATTCATAAAAAACTGAGACATTTCTCTATCACCATGCCAAGTTCCTAAAATTCGATCAAACAAACGATGGCTTCGACCTCTCCATTCATAAAAATCTGCTTCCGCTTGCTCCTGAATGTGAATCGCGGATTGATTTCGGTCTTGTTCTTCAAATACACTTCGTAACTTTTGATTTACTTGATTAATTTGTTTTTCAATATCTTGACTCATCATATTCCTCCTACCATTTTACCTTTACGTAGGTTGTCACATTAGCGAAAAGTATTGTGAAGTTCGTTATCCATTTTCTCAAACTCTTGGGCTACTGAATGAATATTATCGACCGCTTGTTGAAAGGCAGTGGAAAATTGTTTCGTAAAATCTAACATTTGTTGATTCGCTTCTTGTGCTTTAGAGTTAACAGATAGTGTTGTACGCGTCGCCTTTGTTATAGGACGATTTGTTGCACTTTGGATTATATCCGAAGCTGTTCTCATCTGCGTAGCAATTTGTTGTGCCGTTTGAAAATTACTTTGAAATTGTCCCATCACTCAAATCCTTTCTCTAATTTTCAGAACATGTCAAAGAAATCCCAATAAACATCTGAAATTTCTCTATCAATATCGCTCTTTTTAAACGTGTGTCCAACACAATCAAATGAGCCATACACTATAAGCTGTATGGCTCATTTGAAATGCTTGTTATATAGAGTATGACAATTTTTATTTCAAACCGAAATTACGTGATAATTCTTCATCATGAGAAGCAACAGCCTCTGCAGTTTTATTAAGCTGCATATTAATTTCTTGTAATAGCTGTGCGAAGTTTTGTACTTTTGGCTTTAATTGATTGAACTGTTGATCAAAACCTTCAAAAGCACGTCCTTCCCATTCTCCTCTTAATTCATTTTGTAAGTTTTGTAGTTGACTTAAAATGTCCTCAATTTGATTTGCACCTTGTCCATATCGAGCCGCTTTCGATTTAAGCTCCTCTGGTGACATACGAATTTGTCCAGCCATTTTCATTTCCCCTTTAATACATAATAAGCAAAATACATATTGGTTAATTTTACTAAACATATTATAATGTATTATTCTGAACTTTTAAATGTTTTATCTTTCTATTGAATATTAGAATATTATCGATTCTAATCATTAAATATTCTACTTTTTCTTGCTTTAATTGTTTCTAAAATATAGAAAAGAATCCCTAGAATAAATATCCTTTCAGCGCTAAATACATTATTTACAAATATAATAATAAATTAATTTAATCCAAATCTTTCATTCCATAGCAGCAAATGTTCCGTCGATGTGCGAAAGAGCATACACAGCGCCCTCAACACTATCTATTGGATGTAAAATTGTGTTTAATATTCCTTTAAGTTCATCTAACACCGCTTCATTTTGCCCTTTTTTGTAGTTATGATATTGCCCGATAATAGGAGTATTTTCTATCTGACGAATAAATTTTTCGTACAACTGATCCATCGCTTCTACGTTATTTTCAACAGTATCTTTAAGTTTATCAAACAACGTTTCTTCTATGTTCTTCGTTTACCTGAACTCGATTTGCTTTATCTAAAAAAGCATAATTCATTCATATATAATTTAAAAACCCAAAATTCTCCCTCATCTTAAAGTGGAACAAATTTATTACTTAGAGTGTCTAATAAGTGTATTTCTAATATGAGTTGTCCAAATTGGATACAACATATCCCGTTTGACATCTATTTTTATGTATTACAAAAAAATGAAAGGACTTATTATCCCCAAAAGTGAAAAATATGCATCGTAATACTACTGTTAAGTATTACAAGTTTAATACTTTCACAGGTGAACCATTACAAGTGAAAACAAAAAAGAAACAACCCAAACCGTGACTTATCAATCATATAAAGTGAAACTTTAATCAGTGGGGGTTTTGTTCATCCCCCACCTAACTTCTTTGCTTTCACTGAATTTTGAGGTGGGGGTCTTACTGCCCGTTAATGCGGGATAAACGTTTTGGATGTCATTTAACCTGTGAGATTTTAGCTGCAGTAGTATTGTTCCCCTATGCCATCTTTAATTGCATTGGTATTTAGAAATACCTAAACAAAATCCATATATTCTTGAAAGAGGTTGAAAATTTATGTTCGTTTTAAACAAGTTCTTAAACATTTTACATTCCAAAAAGATTGTACCTGTAGTATTACTTTCATGTGTATCACTTATAGGCTGTTCCAATAGTAATGCTCAATCCGAATCACCTAAACAAACGAATCAAGCTAATCAAATTAAACAAGAAAATACAGGTAATCAATCTTTTGCTAAACTTGAAAAAGAATATGATGCTAAGCTTGGTATTTATGCACTGGACACAGGTACGAATCAAACTGTTGCTTATCATTCAGATGATCGTTTTGCATTTGCATCTACATCTAAATCATTAGCTGTGGGCGCTCTTTTACGCAAGAACTCATTAGAAGCTCTTGATCAAAAGATTACGTATACTCATGAAGATCTTTCTAATTATAATCCAATTACTGAAAAGCATGTTGATACAGGAATGACATTAAAAGAACTTGCAGATGCTTCAGTTCGATATAGTGACAGCACAGCACATAATTTGATTCTTAAACAGTTAGGGGGGCCCTCTGAATTTGAAAAAATCTTGAGAGAAATGGGAGATACTGTTACTACTTCAGAACGATTTGAACCTGAATTAAATGAAGTGCATCCAGGAGAAACACATGATACCAGTACACCAGAAGCGATAGCTAAGACACTTCAATCATTTACATTAGGAACTGCACTTCCAATAGAAAAACGCGAACTATTAGTAGATTGGATGAAGAGAAATACAACTGGAGATAAATTGATTCGTGCGGGCGTACCAAAAGGATGGGAAGTAGCTGATAAAACAGGCGCGGGATCTTACGGAACAAGAAATGATATCGCAATTATTTGGCCACCAAATAAAAAACCGATTGTTCTTGCTATACTTTCTAATCATGATAAAGAAGATGCTAAATACGATGATAAACTTATTGCAGACGCAACCAAAGTCGTGTTAAATACCTTAAAAGCTACGGAATAAAGGATAATAGGTTAAAAGTTTTCTATTTTAGGCGGGTGTTTTCATCAACTAAAAATTTAATAGTGTCCCAAAAACGAAATTTGGTGCTAACTTGTAATAAAAAGCTCATTTTTACGTTCTGAGGTGGTTCTATTTTCTTAAGGTGATGGCGATTTGGTGCTACCCCTAAAACATCTGGACTGTAATAGCCAATAAAAAAATGCAAACAAAACGCTCCTTAATCAGTCGTTTTGTTTGCATTTCCTTTTTCTAAAACCACAGAAAAGATAAGTACTATAGTTAACACCATAATAAATCTTACTTCACTTCCATCACTTACAAAAAATGAATACAAAGTATACATTAAAATTAATATTCCATAAATAATTTTGTGCAATGTACTCCCTCCTTTTTGCCGTATATATTTTAGTATAAAAGTTTGATTCAAGTCCTATATCCAAATGAAAATCACCTGTTATATACACAAAATACTTTTCTCTTGTTAATTTATCTATTTTCACTATATTTATCTATTTTCTTTTTATAACTCAAACTTCTTCGAATCGTACTTTTCTAGAGTTTGCTGCAATTCATTTTGTTCATATGGAATATGTTGATCTGTCTGTACATCTTCAACATTTTCTCCACCTGTTAATAATTTCCTGTACTTAAAAGAGTGCCCTGTTAATACTGTTGTAATCATTTTTTGCCCTCCTTTTGTTTGCTTACTTGTATCATAAAACAAGTATCTGAAGTTGATATGTAGTTTACCTAGAGTGTATGTAAATTTAAAAAATCTCTAATAAAATGTTTATGTTGTAACGTTACTACCAAAATTAGTGCTTCCAACACCATGATTTGAAGAGACAGTAACCCATATTCTAGCTTGAATTCCCGCTACAGTTCTATATTGAGTAAAACCAGTTGATTCCTATAATATAAAAAGAGCATCACTTTTTGGATGCTCTTCGTTATAACTATATATTATTTAATTTCCTTCTTTTGCTGGTACCATTTTTCCTTCTTGAGAGTCTGTACCCTCTGTTCTTTCAACAGTTTTTGCATGTTCTAGTTTTTCAGGGGCTCCCATTTCAAATCCAGGTTGAGAATCTGTGCCTTCTTTTGTTGGTACCATTTTTCCTTCTTGAGAACCTGTACCTTCTGTTCTTTCAACAGTTTTTGCGTCTCCTTTAGGAGTTGCTGGCACTGCATCTTTAGGTAAATCAAAGTTTTGTGAGAAAGACGTTGTTCCATCTGCACTCTGTGTAATTACTTGATTTGAACTATTTTCATTTGACTTTAAATTGTCCATTTTCGCATCATCTGCACCTACTGCACCTCCCGCTACCAATCCTGTACTTAAAAGTGCTCCTGCTAATAATGTTTTAATCATTTTTCATTACCTCCTGTTTATTTGTAATATTCATCAAAAAAGTATCTAGAGTTAATGTTTTAGTCATTATCTTTATCTACTTGCTTTTTGATTACATTTAGCATAAGACAAGAATCTATAGTTGATATGGAACGTATCTGGAGATTATGTAAAGAAAAATAGATGATCAATTGTATATTCTAATGGATGCTTAGACAAGATTGAAACTTTATATGATTTTGAACAATTGAGTTCCCCTTTGTTTTTGGGTGTGAGGTTTTTAGCTGGAGTGGAGTGAGGGACTAACCTTTTCTAATTTGAAAGGATATTGTTTAACAAACATAAAAAAGAGCTAAGGCTGTATGAGAACCTTAGATCTTTTTTATGTTTATTGTTTATTATATAAATTATTTAACGCTACAAGCCATACCAGCTATCATATTACCAACTGAAATACCACCAGGTCCCCCCAATGCTTTTCCTCAAATCTAAAACAAATGACAAGCCACCTCATGCCCCTTCGCAATCTCGACCATCTTTGGTACTTCCTGCGCGCATTTTTCAGTGGCGAATTTGCAGCGCGTTCTGAATTTGCAGCCGGATGGTGAATTGAGCGGGCTTGGAACTTCACCCTCTAGGATGATTCGTTCTTTTCCTGCGTTTGTTGGGTCTGGTTCTGGCATGGATGAGAGTAGTGCTTGTGTGTATGGATGTGCCGGTTTTGTGTATAGGTCTTCGCTGTCGGCAATTTCTACTATGTTTCCTAAGTACATGACTCCGATTCGGTCTGATATGTGTCTTACCATAGATAGGTCATGTGCGATGAATAAGTATGTGACGCCTGTTTCTTCTTGGATATCTTGCAGCATGTTTACGACTTGTGCTTGGACTGAGACATCGAGTGCTGAGATTGGTTCGTCACATAGGATAAAGTCTGGTTTTACAGATAGTGCGCGCGCGATGCTAATTCGCTGTCTTTGGCCTCCGCTAAATTCGTGCGGGTAGCGATATAGGTGTTCTTCTTTTAGGCCAACTTTTTTGAGTAGGTCTAGAATGATTTCTTTTCTTTCTTCGGCTGTGTAAGAGCCGTGAATGTTCATCGGTTCGCTAATAATTTGGAACACATTCATTGCCGGGTTTAATGATGCGTATGGATCTTGGAAAATGATTTGCATTCGTTTTCGATATTCTTTTAGTTCACTTTCCTTTAAGCTTGCGATATCTTTTCCGTCGAATAAAACGTTGCCTGAAGTAACATCGTGTAAACGAATGATACTTCTTCCTGTCGTTGATTTTCCGCAGCCAGATTCTCCTACTAACCCGAATGTTTCACCCTTTTTAATTGTGAAGTTAAGGTCATCGACTGCTTTTAATTGCTCTGTTTTTCTGCCGAATAGTCCTTTTTTAATAGGAAAATACTTTTTTAAGTTCCGAACTTCAATTAAGTTTTCTTCACTCATGGGAATCACCTACTTTTTCATCGTTTAGCCAGCACATAGAGCGTCTTTCGTTTCCGATTTCAAAATATGGCGGACGTTCTTTTTCACAAATATCCATTTTATGCGGACAACGCTCTGCGAATGGGCAACCTTTCGGCGGATGTAGTAAGTTTGGCGTTACACCTTGAATTGGCGCGAGTCTTTCTTTTACGCCGTTCGATATTTTCGGCAAGGAGTTTAATAGCCCTTTCGTATATGGATGATTCGGCGATTGGAATATATCAAGTACAGGTCCTTCTTCCATAATAAGCCCGCCGTACATAACGATGACACGTGTACAGTTTTGCGCGACAATTCCTAAGTCGTGCGTAATAAGAAGTAACGCCATATTCGTTTCGTTCTTTAAGTTTTTCATTAAATCTAGTATTTGTGCTTGTATCGTTACATCAAGTGCTGTCGTCGGTTCGTCCGCAATGAGAAGGTCAGGGTTACAAGACATCGCCATTGCGATCATAACTCGCTGCTTCATACCGCCGCTTAGTTCATGCGGATATTGTTTTACCCTTTCTTCTGGTGACGAAAGGCCGACTTGTTTTAACAAATTGATCGCGATCTGCTCTGCTTCTTTCTTTTTCACTTTTTGATGACGTATAATTACTTCCGTCATTTGTTTCCCAATTTTCACGACTGGATTTAGCGCCGACATTGGATCTTGAGAGATAAGTGAAATTTGATTTCCTCTAATAGAGCGTAATTCTTTTTCTGATTTAGAAAGTACGTTTTCATTTTGAAAAAGAATCTCTCCTTCTTTCACTTTCCCCGGAGACGTAACGAGAACCATAACGGATTTTGCCATAACGCTCTTTCCGCTTCCCGATTCGCCAACAATCCCGACGACTTCACCTTTTTTCAAACTAAATGAAACGCCGCGAACAGCTTCTACTTCGCCGCCCTCTATGAAAAAAGAAGTCTTTAAATTTTTTACTTCTAATAGTTTTTCAGACACGCTTTTCACTCCCCCTCACTTAAAGCATTAGTTCTCATGATGAGCCCCTTTTGGTGCGAAAGCTTTTTTCAACGCTTCACCGATCACGTTAAAACTTAGTACTGTTAATAGAATAAGGAACCCTGGAAAGAGTGTTAAATACCAAGCTTCACCGATATATCCTTGCGCATTATTTAGCATGCTGCCCCAAGAAGAATCTGGTTCTCTAATACCTAAACCTAAGAAGCTAAGTGATGATTCCATTAAAATCGATGTCGCAATAGTTAATGTCGCGGCGATTATAATGGTTGATAAAATGTTAGGAATGATATGTCTTACAATAATCATGAGTGATTTTTGTCCTGATACTTTTGCGTATAAAACGTACTCTCGCTCTTTTACAGATAACGTTTCTGCCCTTACGATACGCGCAGTGTCCATCCACGTTAGTAATCCAATAATAAGAACTAACGTCGTAATTCCTGGTTTTAAATACGCATTTAATAGCAGCATTAAAAAGAATGATGGAATTGACATAAGTACTTCAACAACTCGCATTAAAAAGTTGTCTAACTTTCCGCCAAAATATCCGCTAATTGTTCCAACTGCAGTGCCGATTGTAATAGAAACAACCATCGCAAGGAAACCGACCGCAAGTGAAACGCGTCCGCCATATAACGCCCTCGTTAAGTAATCCCTTCCATAATCATCCGTTCCGAAAGGATGACTTAAACTCGGTTCTTGTAAACGATCTGGAATCGACATTTTACTAGGATCGTATGGCGATACGAATGCAAAAATTGATGCGATCGTTAAAACCGAAAGTATAATAACTCCCATTACTACAAACTTATTTTTTGTAAAACTACTTTTTATCGTTTGAAATCTCCTATTATTCATTCCAAATCACCCCCTCATGCGAATGCGCGGATCTACTACGCCATATAAAATATCAGCAATTAAGTTACCGAGAATTAACATGAATGATGATAGTAATGTAATTGCCATGATAATCGGATAATCAAATCTAAAAATAGCATTTACCCCAAGTGAACCAAGTCCTGGCCATGAGAATACTGTTTCCGTAATAAACGCTCCGCCTACTAAACTTGGAATCGATAATCCGAAAATTGTAATGATCGGTATTAATACATTTCGAAGTACGTGATTAAATAACACTGTTTTCTTTGAAGCGCCGTACGCATATTGAATTTGTACATATTCTTCTTCTAATTGCTGAATCGTACTTGAACGAATATATCTCATATAAACAGATACATTTTGGAACGCTAGCACCATGCAAGGTAAAATGCCGTGTTGCACAATATCCCAGACAGAATCTTTACCTACGGTGCGCATACCCATACTCGGAAGTAGGTTCAATTTTAAAGAGAATAAGTAGACTAATAGTAGTGCAAACCAGAAAACCGGCATAGAAATACCAACGTATGAAATAAAGTTTATAATGCGGTCAAAGTATGAATTCTTTTTCACACCTGTAAATAATCCAAGTGGTATTGCGATTACGAATGAGACGAGTAAAGATGATCCCATTAACCCAATTGTTGCAGGTAATCTTTCTGTGATAAGCTCCAAAACAGGACGATGATTTTGAAGCGAGTAACCAAAGTTTCCTGTTAAAATGTTTTTTAACCATAAAAAATACTGCACGTAAATGGGTTGATCTAGTCCTAAACTTTTGCGAATACGCTCCACGTCAATTGGACTCATATTCGGCGTGACAAAGTTTCGAACCGGATCCCCTGGCGCTAATTTTATTAATAGAAAAGAAATAATAGAAATAACAAATAAAAGTGGAATTGCATTTAAAAGCCTCTTTGCAATTACTTTATACACAAACTTCCCCCCTCAGGATAAAGCGAAACTTTAATCAGCCTGCACCAATTAGGCTTTAATGGACAATCCGACGACTCCCGCCCTACTTCCTCGCATTCATCGAGTTTTGAGGCGGGAGTCTTACTGCCCGTTAAAGCGGGATAAAGAAGCTGATTTCCACCAGCTTCTTTACTGTTTCTTATTTCACTTCATAAATCTTAGATAGATCTTCAAACATTGTGACAGGAATTGCTTTCGCTTCTTTTAATCCATCAAACTTTTTATCTACTGCAATAACTGCTTTCGGATAAGCGATTGGTAGATAAGGTACGTCTTCTCTAGCTGTCTCTTGAATTTTATGGTATAGCTCTGCGCGTTTTGTTTTATCAGTTTCAACTGCAGCTTCTTCCCATAGCTTATCGAAGTCAGCATTTTTATAACGTGCATAATTGTATTCTGCATTACTTAAGAATAAGCTCTTATATGAATCTGGCTCAGGTCCCATAATGTAACCACCAAATGTAATGTCATATTCTTTATTCTCTTTATCTAAGCCTTTTTCACTTGCAGCACTAGCATCTAATGCATTCAGTTCAACTTGTAAGCCAACTTCTTGTAATTTTTGTTGTGTATATAACGCTAAGCTTTCCATAATTTTATTATTTGTTACATACATAACTCGTACTTTTTCTTTATCTTTCACGCCAGCTTTTGCTAATAAATCTTTCGCTTCTTTTTTATCATACTTATAGTCTTTAATATCTTTCGCATAATACATAGCGTCTGGCGTTAAGATTGAATTTGCTGGTTCTGCAAATTCACCTGAAACGAACGCTGAGTTAATCATTTCTTTCTTATCTAACGCATGCGCAATTGCTTGGCGCACTTCTTTTTTCTTCATCAAATCTGTATTCATGTTATAAGATAAGTAGAATAATCTACCTTCAGGGAATGTCACCATTGAGAAGTTCCCAGTGCTATCTAATTTCTTAAAGTCTTGCGGCTCAATCATCTTCATGTTGATTTGACCATTTTGCAGTGAAACATTTGCTGTATTACGGTCTTTTACAACGCGGTATACGATAGAGTCTAATTTAGCTTTACCACCTACATAATCATCGAATCGATCTAATGCAACGTACTCATCTGATTTATACTCTTTAAACTTAAACGGACCTGATCCAACAGGCTGTAAGTTTTTCGTACTCTTCGCTAAATCTGCTTCCCCTTCAAATACATGTTTCGGAATTGGGAAGAAATCATTCATTACACCTTCGAAAGATGCACTTACTTGCGGTAAAACAAATTGAGTCGTTAACTCATCTACTTTTTTCACCTCAAGCGGTTTTCCTTTAAAAATAAAGTTTTCACGACTTGAGCTATTTTGCTTCTCATCTAAAATAGATTGGAATGTAAATGCTATATCGTCTGATGTAATTTTCTTACCATCATGCCATTTTAAATTATCTTTTAATTTCAACGTCCACGTTAATTGATCTTCTGAAGGCGTAAAGCTCTCAGCAAGAACAAACTTTTTCTTACCGTCTTCCATGTGATATAGCGGCGCATATAAAGCTTGCTGCACAGTTAATGACACACGATCATTCGCATAAAGCGGATTCATCGTATCTGGATTATCGCTAATACCAATCGTTAACGCCCCTCCATCTTTCGGATTCCCTGACTTACTAATGCCCGCTTGCTTCGAAGAATCTTTTTCCCCAGAACAAGCCGCTAATGCAATAAGTAGTATTAGGACAAATGGTAATGCAAATAACTTCTGTTTCATCTTTCGGCCCCCTCGAACTATTTATACACATAAGAAAACTCGGAATTAATTCCGAGTTTTCTTATAAGTTTTAAATTACCACTACCAGTATGTATTGTCAAACTTTTTCGCAAAGGTAGAAAGTTTGACATCTATTAATAGAAACAAATACCTCCCACAAAAAAAGACCACCAAAAGGCAGCCTCAAAACTCAATCCTATTCCCTATCCCACGCTCCACCGCTTTCTCATACAAATACTTCGCAACGATAATATCTACTACGGCCAAGCCAACTGATTTGAAAATAGTAATCTCTTCCTCATTCTCTCTACCAGCTTTTTCACCGCTTATAATTTGACCAAGTTCGGCGTGTATGTCGCTAGCTTTAAATAAACCTTCTTTTATTGGCACTTGAAGATCGCCCGTTTCTTCTAATGCTGCTTCTTTTGATTCGACTACTACTTTGTTTGCGTTCGCGATGGCGTGAGATGGTAGTTCTTGCATGCTCGGTCTGAATGAACCGACAGCGTTTATGTGGACACCTTTTTGTAGTTTTTCTGAGAAGACTGGTGTGGATGCATTTGTTGTTGTGACGATGATGTCTGCTTCGCTTATCGCTTCATTTGGATTTCTATAAACGTAAGCAGGTTTGCCGAATGTCGTTTGTATATGTTGCGCGAATGCATACGCTTTTTCTTCCGTTCGATTGTATAAAATGACTTTTTCGATATTTCTAACCGCGAATACTGCTTCTGCAATTCCTTTCGCCTGTTCACCGGTTCCAATAATACATAAAGTTTTTGCGTTATGACGAGCTAAATATTTTGTTGCTACTCCGGATAAGGCACCTGTTCGGATCATCGTTAAGTACGATCCTTCTAAAAGTGCGAGTGGTTCTCCCGTTTGAAAGTCTGATAGCATTACAATCCCGTTTATCGTTTTCTTTCCTATCTTTTTGTTCTGCGGGGCGACTGTTACTACTTTTAAGCCGAGTGCCTCAAGTCCTTCCGCTACTGAAGGCATAATTAATGCCGTATTTTGTTCGCTTGCAAATGGTAATGAAGTACGTATTGGTGTGATCGTTCTTTCTGCGGAAAATTCTTGTAAAGCAAGCGCCGCGTATGCAATGACTTCGTTCATATTTACTAAGTTTCTTTGTTCGTTTGCGCTTATGACTAGCATATCTTTCCACCTCCTCCTTCTATCCTAACAAAAATCCCCGATTCAAATCATCTCTCGGATCTAATACAAACTGATGAAATCCTGTAATAAATGCCTGCCCGGTTACTTTCGGAACGATTGCTTCATATTGAGCTACCTCTGTTACAGATAATACTTCTCCCACAAAATGACCATCTGTGATACATTCGTGGATAAAAGTCTCTCCCTTTTGTAAGGCACCTTTTTCAAAAAGGGTTGCGAGTCTCGCAGAAGTTCCTGTGCCGCAAGGAGAACGGTCTACTTGCCCGTCAGCAAAGATTGTCACATTTCGTAAAGTAGCATCTTTTTCTTTCGGTTCATCTGAGAAAATAACACCGTATATTCCTTTTAAACCTTCTTCCAATGGATGTTTTACTTCCATTTGACTTTCAATATAATGTTTAATTTTTCCGCCCCACGTTTGAATAGCAGGTAAGTCTTTGAAATCGACTTTCAAACCAAATTCTTTACTATCCACTACAGCATAAAAGGCTCCACCAAACGCGATATCTACTTGAAATTCATAGTTATCTATTTTGATAGGAACGTCTTTTTTATATACAAACGAAGGAACATTTTCAAATGATACTGACTCTACTTCACTCCCGTTAAACTTTGCGTACGCAATAACTTCCCCGGCAGGGCTATCAATAATGAATTTTTGCTTTTCACCAGTCACTTCAAACATACCTGTTTCAATTCCTACTGTAATAACAGCAATAATGCCGTGGCCGCACATCGTACTCCAGCCTTCATTGTGCATAAATAAAACACCAAAATCAGCGTGAGCACTTGCAGGCGGTGTAACGATACAACCATACATCCCGTGATGCCCTCTCGGTTCATACATAAGAATTTCACGAAGGTGATCCAAATGTTCCATACAGTATACGCGTCTTTCTAGTTGCGTTTCTCCCTTTATCTCTGGCACGCCGCCCGTAATAATTCGAAGCGGTTCCCCAGCTACGTGCGCATCAATAGTTGTGTATATTTTGCTAACCTTCATTTCTATCTCTCCCCTATATGTTAATACTATTTTCATTGCAAGTATCATGCCAACGGATAGAGTATAAAGTGAAACTTTAATCAGTAGGGAGTTTGTCCATCCCCGACTGATTATTAGCCCACACCAATCGGGCTTTTACGTGCAGCCCGATCCCCACCTAATTTCTTTGCTTTCGCTGAATTTTGAGGCGAGGGTCTTACTGCCCGGCGAATAGCGGAATAAATCTGTATACATTTTTCAAAAAACATACACTACTGTCTACTTTTTTATACAGTAAACAGTTGGTGACTATTAGCCTCCAATTTAGCCCCACACTCACCAAACCTCAAAACAAAAAAATCCCCCGAAAACCCTGGGGGATCCATCAAACCCTCACCGCCACCACATCCGGCACTTGCTTAGCAATTTCCTCACCAATCTTTATACTTGCCGTTGCAGCTGGAGATGGTGCATTACAAATATGTAGAGAATTGATGCCAGGGATAATGCAAAAGTCATCAACCATATTTCCGTTTGATAAAATAGCTTGTGCCCTTACCCCTGCATGTGTTGACACGATATCCTTCTCTGTTAGTTCTGGTATGAGGCGCTGTAAGCTTTTTAAAAATGATTGTTTACTAAATGAGCGCACCATCTCTTTTATGCCTTCTTTCATATTTGGCATCGCCATTTTCCAAAAGCCTGTGTATGTCATTGTTTCCATGAAGTCTTTCATATTAAAGTCCGTTTTCGTGTAACCTTCGCGCTTGAAGCTTACTACTGCGTTTGGTCCTGCATGTACGTCTCCGTTTATCATTCTTGTAAAATGAACACCTAAAAACGGGAATTCTGGGTTTGGAACTGGATAAATTAAATGTTTGACGAGATGGCGTTTTTCTGGGACAAGTTCGTAATATTCACCACGAAACGGAACAATTTTCATATCAGTTAATATACCTGTCTTTTTCGCAATGCGATCACTATGCAAGCCAGCGCAGTTAATGAGAAATTTCGTTTTAAATGTGCCTTTGTTTGTTTCAATTGTTACGGCATCTTTCTTTTCCGTAATACGCTCTGCGGTTGTTCCTAAGTGTACTTCACCGCCGCTTTCTTGAATTAAGCGAGCAAATGCATAACTGACTCCTTTATAATCAGCAATCCCGCAAGAAGGAACACGGATGGCCCCTAGTCCCTTTACATGAGGTTCAATTTCAGTTAATTCTTCCTTATCTATTTTTGAAATGTGTAAATCGTTTTGTAAGCCTCTCTCATATAAGTTATGTAAAAGAGGAAGTTCTTCTCTTTCTGTAGCGACAATTACTTTTCCGCACATGTCATAAGCGATGTCATTTTCTTTACAAAATTGAACCATAGCTGCATTTCCTTCTTTGGCAAACTTCGCTTTATAACTCCCTGGTTTATAATAAATGCCAGAATGAATTACTCCGCTATTATGTCCAGTTTGATGGTGTGCAAGTTCCTTTTCTTTTTCAATGATCACGACTTTCGCACGAGAGAATTTTTTCGTTAAAGCCATTCCAGTTGATAGACCAACAATTCCTCCGCCAATAATTATAAAGTCATACACTCTAATTCCCCCTTAATCGTATAAAGTGAAACTTTAATCAGTGGGGTTTCGTCCATCCCCACTGATTATTAGTCTTCACCAATTGGGCGTTTACAGGCAGTTAATCTTCCACCTAACTTCTTTGCTTCAGCCGAATTTTAAGGTGGGAGTTTTACTGCCCGGCAAATAGCGGGATAAAAGGCAGGTCTATTCAAAAGACCTGCCGTACATATTATTTAGAAAAACAACCGCGCTGACGCATGAGTTCTCTATATAAATCTTTATTTTTCTCAAATGCAGCTCTTCCGTGCATCCAAAATAAATTGTTTAAAAGAACTAAGTCACCAACTGGTAATTTTAATGCATGTGTTGCCCGTGAGTTTTCAACTGAATAGGATAAGTCTTTCAAATAGTTTGCTTGTTCCATATTATCTGGATAAGCGAACTGGTCAATAAAGCAAATACATGGTGCGTTATTTATATCAAAAAACGTTTCACGATAGACGATTTCTTGCGCATTTTTACTTGGTGGTGCTTTATACGTAATTTTAACAGATGCGAGTGAATGGTTTCTAAATTTTTGAAGATCTTCCCAATCGTCTAAATGTAGTAAACGAGATTCTCCTCCTACTGCATTTTGCTCTTCCATTTTCATCATAAGAAGCCAATCTGTCGGTTCATCAACGAATGTACCGTCCGTATGAAGTGTAAACAATCGGTACGCTTGACGAAGGTAAGAATCACTACTATCCGTATCTTTCACATTAAATCTTGCATAATACGTTCCTGTCATTGCATCGAAGTTTGGTGCCCCAATTAAATGTGTTAATGCTGTTGCAAATTTCACGTAATCTGCTGGATCTGCCGTTTCACCTTGCACCCCAATTGTAAATCCGCCCGTTTCACGGTCATGAATAATGCCGCGAATATTATCCATAAATGATTGCCAAAAAATCTTTCTCATTCCATCGGCAAGATTAAACCGTGAATACGGAATGTATTGTAATGACTGCTCTGAATGCTCTTTTACCTCTTCAAAAAACTGCTTAAGCAATTGCTGATTTAACATAATATGATATAAACGTTTATGCTCCGGATGAGGAATAATTTCATAACCCTCATATTTTTTTGCAAACCTCATCTTCGTACTTTGTTCTGTAATAATCGACATTTCAATTCCTCCCTAAATGAAATATGAAGAACGTATTGACGCTTTTTACAGACAGTTATCCTTATCTTCTTATGCCGAGATTTGGTCTTACTGCCCTAACAGCAAAAAGCCAGTCATACGCACCACGACAGAAAATCGTAGAAACGTACAACTGGCTTATCATTACGAGTGTCTTTAATCTCTTAAAGTACAATAATAATAGACAGTTCATATGAAAACATGTGTAAACAGGAAAACAAGATCGAATTTAGAGAAGGCTAATTTCTCGAATGGATCTTATTAACTAAATAATAATTCTAAATATTCTAACTGTCAATTCGTTTTTTATTATTTCCTCGACATACTTTACACATTTTATAAATCCCCTTTTTTCGCTTCTTGTTTTACAACTTGAATTTCTTTTCACGTATTCATCTTACTTACTCCCAAATAAAATAAGCCAGTCGCATCTCTTTAAAGGAAATACAACTGGCTCTCATTTATCGTTATAAACTAGACATTGATTATAAATTTGTTTCCTCGTACTCTTCCACAGGCTTTTCATCATTTAAATAACTTACATATTGGCGATGCAAATCTTTGACCGCACTGACGATAGCATTTTGCGCTTTTCCTTGATAATGATTTGTAATATCTTGCACAATTTCTTCAATACCATCTCGTAAACTATGTCCTCTTAAAATTTGGGCGACGAAGCCTCTCCCGTGCTCTGTTGCAAGCGTACATGACGCTTCAATAATGACATGATATTTATGATCTGCTTCAATTGTAATTGTTAACGTTTCGTACATACTGCGAACCGCCATCCCTTTCGGAAGTCTCGAATGTCCAGCCATGAAAAAAGTTCCTTTGCGCATATTTCACCCTCCGTTACTATGTTAAAAGCCAGAAAAGCATCGTATACAGCTGCATTGAATTTTATTTACTCCCCTTATCCTTCTGCTCGTACTCCTGCTAAAGAAGCTCAAGTGGAAAGAAGTTACTCTCTTCATTTTCAAACATAAATCCGGGTTTACAGCGAGGCTACTCACTGCCATCCGATACTAAATTAATCATAATGTAAATAAACTGAATATTCAATATTAATTTGATAAGAAAGTTCCAAATCCCCACAACATATACTGTTCAAAAGAAAAAAGGAAGTGGTCTCATGTATTACGGAACAAAAGGCTGGTACGTAGCTGAACTTAAAAAATTAGGTGTCCGCTATCATGAAGGACGAAAACTAGAAAGTTACCGCGGACACGTATTGCGCAATTTATTAATCGCACAACAAGAGAAAACGAAAGAAGAGCAATCTAACATCGATTGATTCTCGAAATATATTAGCGGTTCAACATAGTATATCGACTTATCGGCAAATCATCTCCCCATTCCACCAACCAATCACACATTCATACAAACCAAAAAGGCCACCCTAACGGGTGACCTTTTTTTATTCACAAACAAGAATTTGTCTAGAAAATGATCCTTTTCTTGTGATGCAGCGGTCTGTAATTTCAAATCCCGCTTCATGAATCATGTCGTCCATTGTTTCCATCGTGACAACGACTACTTTTTTTGCGATACGGCGCGCACTTGAAAGAATCGAGAGTTGATCTTCTGGTGTTGCGTGCGTAAATAGGTCGTATGGCATATCGATAATTGCTACGTCGTAGTTCTCAGTAATTTCTTCAATTGGGCCTTTTGTTACTGTTCCTTCAAACCCGAAATGTGCGATGTTTTTTCTCGTTCCAAGAACTACAAGTGGATTTATATCTCTACCAACGATGTTAATCCCCATAGAAAGTGCTTCTACTACTACTGTTCCAATGCCACAGCACGGGTCAATTGCTCGTACTCCATCTGGGTTTGGTACAGCGATATTTGCGACAGCTCTAGCAACACGTGTGCTCAGTGATGTCGAATAGCTATGCGGTTTTTTTATGTGATGATACCAAACTGGATCACTTTCTACATAGTGCCCGAAGTACCAACGTCCTCCAAGAGGAACAATCCCGAATACGCGCTCTGGATTACGAACGTCTGCTTCCCCTTCAATATGCATACCGAGGTCTCGTTCAATAAGGCGTCTTTCCCCATATTCAATTTTATTTTCTTTACCAAGATCATTGATTTTAACGAAGATAACTTTGAATGTCGCTCCCGCTAAATCAATTTGTTCCACTTGTTCTAAAATGCTTTCTAAATCGTCCCCTTCATACATAACCTCAACGCGCTCTTTAATAAACGGACTTCTACTCGGAGCAATCTTGACTTCACTTTTCAAAATATTAACGTGAGACTCCATCCCAAAGAACGAGCGCATTTCCAAGTAACATAAAGCACGCTCCTCTTCGCGAAACGCATACGTATATATACATGCAGGTGTTTTACTATGATTACTCAATCTATTATCATCCTTTATCGTTTAAAATTGTTATGATCACAATTACTCGAATATTTTTGTATATAAAATTAAATGATATCATATGCCGGAAATAAAGAGAAACCTTTCTAAATCCTTTCGCAAATAAAAGAGACTGCCTATTGGCAATCTCTTTATGTTTAATAACAGAAAGAAGATACATTCTGAGCTTGTTCTTCCTAGTAATCTAGCATACCACCATAAGTTGCTTCTCCTAATGTATCATTTGAAATTGTCCTTAACATATACATTCCCTTCCTCCAAAGGAAGCTTTTTCTGATCAACCCGCTTCGCTTTTCCCGTTTCAAGATCGGTTTGGAAAGTTGAAAAATACCACATTCCTTCTCCATTATCATAATTCCCAATAAGAAACTTCCCTTTATCTAAAGCTTTAAAACAAGTTCCTGTAATACCAAAATCATCTTCATCAATTTTCACTTCGAGCACTTTCCCTTTATGAATGTAAAAAGCTTTCACTGTTGAAAAATTAGAAGACTCACGTTGCAGTGCTATGAAAAAATCTGGTGTACCTTTACTTACAAATCCATTTTTTCTAGACGTATTAAATACAAACTCTCCAATTTTCGCCTCTTGCAAATATAATGTCGCGCTTGTAGATTGTAAGGCAAGCTGATATTCACCTTTATATATTTGATCCCCTTCTTGTGCACCAACCCAAGGTTCTTTTTGCGTTTCATGTTGTTCATTATTCGAAAAAACATGCAAAGTATACGCTTCTCCCTCAGTAGAATTCATTAAAACCGTGTAGCGACTTTGCACTTGTGGATTTATTTGTGACCCTTGTATTTTTCTACTCTCTTTTTTATTCCCCTGGGTATCCTCTACCTTCGTCACTACTTTTTCATCTGAACCTCCTTGAGCACATCCACTTAACATTAAGCTTACAACGATACTCCCCATCAATAATTTCTTCATCTTGCCCCCCTAAATGAAAAGCTGATTAAAAATAATATTTTTAATCAGCCCACTTTATTTTCTATGAAATTAGTCTTCAATTAAATTAGACATTACATACGCATATACTAATGATTCTGTATGTGCAATGGAACTCTCATGCGTACGTTCAAAAGCGTGAGAAGAATCAATACCGGCTCCAATTAATGCATGTTTCACATCAAATCCAGCGCGAATCGCAGCTGATGCGTCAGATCCGTAGTACGGGTAAATATCTACTTTATATTCAATATTGTTCGCTTTCGCAAGCCCAACTAAATGTTTACGTAATGCATAATGGTATGGACCACTAGAATCTTTTGCGCAAATAGATACTGTATATTCATCAGATGTTTGTCCATCACCTAACGCTCCCATATCAACTGCTAAATATTCAACAGTTTCTTCTGGAATGTTAGAGTTTCCACCGTATCCAATCTCTTCATTATTAGAAATTAAGAAATGCGTCGTATATGGTAATGTTACATTTTCATCTTGCAATCTTTTAATTAATTTTAATAGAATTGCTACGCTTACTTTATCATCTAAATGACGTGATTTTATGTATCCACTGTCTGTAATTTGAACACGCGGATCGAATGAAACGAAGTCTCCTACTTCAATTCCTAATTCGCGTACTTCATCAGCTGAAAAGACACGCTCATCAATACGAACCTCAATATTTTTCTCATCGCGTTTCGCTTCACCTGCATCTTTATATACGTGTACAGATGTTTGATGCATTAAAATCGTTCCTGTATACGCCTTACCGCTTGACGTTTCAATTTCGCAATATTCCCCTTCTACAGAGTTCCAGCGAAATCCGCCAATCATAGATAAACGAAGACGACCGTCAGATTTAATTTCTTTTACCATCGCACCTAACGTATCAACATGAGCAGTTAATAAACGATGTTGATCATCATTTTTCCCTTTTACCGTTAAAATAAGAGCGCCTTTATTATTACGCTTCGTCTCTACGTTCCACTCACTCACATAGTTTTCAATGAAATTAATAATTTTCGCCGTATTTCCCGACGGACTCGGAATAGAGACAAGCTCCTTAATAAGTTCCATCGTTTCTTTCGTATGATGTGCCATTGTCGTTTCCTCCTCATTTTCTCTATTATTCAGTATACAAAATTTGCTATGAAACCTCTACTTATATAGTCTAATTTTCTAAATTATAGTAAAATTCTCTTTAGTATGTAAAAGGGAGCTACAAAATATGAATATATCAAAAAAATATATACACATTGCACTCATTTGGTTTTTAGCATCATTACTTTGTTTACAAGTTTCTTATGCCGTTCATACTACTACTTCTATTACAATCGGCTGGGGATTAACGGCTATCTTCTTCATTATTAGCTTCATTGCAGCAAAAAAGCATAGCGTTAGTGAGTAACGCTATGCTTTCCCTATAAAACTATTCTTCTGAAACATCTAATAAATAAATCCCTCTTTCAAATCCACCGTGCTCTTCTTTTTTTTTCTTACGAAGGCGTTCTACGTCTTCAATTGTTGCTCCTTCTGCACGCGCTAATGACATAATCACTTCCAGTGCATCCGCAAGAGAATCTAACGCATGTTCACGCTCTTTCATAGAAGCAAATTCACGAACTTCTTCCGTGCCAATTTTTGCTAAAGCTTGTATGTATGCTTGGCCTGTTAATTTTTGTGCTGTATATGTTTTTCCAGACATTAATATTTTCTCTGGAACACGGTCTCTTACTAACTTGTTATAAGTTGACATCATTCATCCTCCTATGTTCAATAACACCCGAGCTCTGCTTTATCCCGCATTAACGGGCAGTAAAACTCCCTCCTCAAAATTCAGATGGGGCAAAGAAGTTAGGTGGGAGATCAACTGCCCGTAAACGCCCGATTGGTTCAACTAATAATCAGTGGGGGATGAACAAAACCCCCACTGATTAAAGTTTCACTTTATAGAAAAACCACTCTTTTTTCACACACGCACTTAACATATCAATTCCTGATCCGTGCGCCCTTACATGCGGAAAGAAATAGTGCTCTGATTTTTCTTCTTCATTACCATATAAAGTTTGGTACTCATCTGGAATCGCTTCTTTTTTCACATCTTTTTCTTTCGTCACCCCGCCAGAAAACGCAACACTTGGATGCCCTTCAAAAAATAATGCAGTTCGTACAGTCATAGATGGTGTACTGTGCAAAGCATAATATACAAACAAAATTATACCGGTAATACCTATAATTTTTTTCATGTATGACTCCTAAAAAAAAGTGCTAACACAATTATACTAAAATGTGTTAGCACTTTCTCCCTTTTATCCCGAATTAACGGGCTAATAATCAGTAGGAAGTGAGCAAAATCCCTCACTAATTAAAGTTTTACTTTATTCCCCTTTAAATGCTGGTAGACGTTTTTCTAAAAACGCAGCAATGCCTTCTTTATGGTCAGCTGTTTGTCTCATCGCATATTGACCGCGTTTTTCAAGCTGAAGCGTCTGTTCTAAATTAGAGCGATTGACTTCACATAAAATTTGCTTCGTTTGAATCATCGCCTTAATCGGCTTTTGTGACCATTCATTAATTTTTTGTTTCACAGCCGTTTGGAAGTTCTCGCTGATTACTTCATCAATTAAGCCGATATCTAACGCTTCTGTTGCTGATAATTTCTTGCCTTCCCAAATAATTTGCTTCGTCATATTTTCACCGACGCGCTTTTGTAGGAAGAAATGACCGCCACCATCTGGAATTAAAGCGATTCCAATAAAGTTCATCGCAATAACTGACGATATATCTGCCATCACATAATCAGCAGTTAATGCAATACTTAATCCAAGACCAGCAGTGGGTCCATGAATTGCACTAATCACAAGCTTCGGCATCGTATATAAAGTTACAACGACTTCAGAAATGGTATTCATAATACCGTCAAACTTGCTTTCATCATTACTTGAAAGCATCGATTTAATATCCCCACCCGCAGAAAAACCACGGCCGTTCCCGCATAGCACAACAATATGCGCAGAACTCTCCGCTACTTCTTTCAACTTTTGTAATAGCTCTTTTAACGTTGGCTCATCTAATGCATTTAACACTTCTGGGCGATTGACCATCACCGTTGCTACGCTTCCTTCATATTTCACAACCACAGATTCTGTTTTACTCGTTACTTCCATCATATACCCCTCTTTTCTATATAAAGATTATACTTATATAATTATAGAAAACAGGTAAAAAATCCTTCTTTTTTCTTAATTTTCTGTCTAATAATCTCGCAATTTGTATATATCCTGTATAAAACATACCATTTCGTTAAAAAATATAGCAATCAAAGTCGTTTTATCCATACCTTTCATCTATCTATCATTACAATGAAATAATGTCTTCTTGCATGTACTGCTTAAAAACAAATATTGAAATTCATTCGCCTTACTATAAAGTGAAGGCTTTTACGGTCCGCAGAGCTTCCACCTAACTTCTTTGCTCCAGCTGAATTTTGAGGTGGGAGTTTTACTGCGCGGTAAATAGCCCGATAAAAAGGTATTTATCCCCTCACTCGGGTGCTGAAATAAAAGAATGAAGAAATGGAGGAACATATGGTTAATAAGTTGAAACAGACGGATAACTACTTCCCACATTTCCTACTGCTATTCATTGTGTTTCAACCAATTTTAGATTTACTAACATCTTTTTCAATCTATGTATTACACATGAGCGCAACAGTCGGAATCGTAGTCCGTTTCGCCTTTATGCTTCTTGCATCAGGGTATCTACTTCTTCATCACAAACAACAAGGTGCGAAAAAATACATTCTCTACTTATGCTTACTTGGAACTGTACTCACAATCGGCCTTGTTAATAATTTAATGGTCAAATCTCCAGTTTCTTTCGGAGAAGAAGTGAAATTCATTTTAAAAAGTGTATATCCAATGGTACTACTGTTTGGGTATATTATCGCTCTTAAAGAGTTAAAAAATAACGAATATGCGTTTCATAAAATCATTATCTATTTCTTATATGCAACGTTAATTTTGAGTATCTCAATTATTGTGGCAATGTTGACTAGTACAGATTTCCCAAGTTATCCGAACTCAAAGATCGGTTCAAGGGGATGGTTCTTTGCTGGAAATGAGTTAAGTTCCATTTTCGCCATTACGTTCCCCATCGTTGTCTTGTACTCAATTCATAAAACAACTTCTTTCTCGAAAATCTATTACTGGATTCCAACTGTACTTGCGATGTATGCAAGCATTATGATTGGAACGAAAGTAGGCTATGGTGCCATTGTTATTACACTTGGTATCGCTCTTTTTTTCTTATTCATTGAATATATTATTCATCGTAAAAAAGAAGGAAAAGGATTCACATATCTTGTAAATACAATTGTTGTTGCTATCGTATTAGGAGGTATACTCATACTTACACCATATACTCCTATCGCCAAAAACATGAGCATCCATTTACAAATATATAAATATAAAAATCCAGTACAAGAAGGAGAGGTAACGAAAGAAGAACGTGAGCAGGGTGAACTAACAGACTCTGAAATGAAGAGTTTAATTTACAGTGATCGTGACAAGTTTTTAAACGTATACAAACAATACTATAAAGACGCACCACTATCTCAAAAACTATTTGGAATGGGCTACGCTGGTAACTATACAACTACACCTAAATTAGTCGAAATGGATTTCTACGACCTATTCTTTGCGTTCGGCATTGTTGGATTCCTTATGTATTTGCTGCCGCTTCTTTATTTCGGTATTAAAATATTCATTCACATCATCACTAACTTCAAAAAACTATTAAATGTAAAACATATGCTACTAGCTAACACACTCGTCTTATCGCTCGGCATCGGCTTTATGTCTGGTCACGTATTAACAGCACCAGCCGTAAGTATTTTCTTCGTTGTTATACTTGCTTATATGATTGTTGATTTGGGAATTGAATAACAAAAAGAAGGTACTCTGAAAAGTCCGTTATACTGGATTTTCGAGCACCTTCTTTTTATTTCATTCGTGTTTTACATACTCTAAATTTTCTTTTGCGATATTTTTATTATACCGTCTAAACACCTAAAAACTTCAATTTCTCTTTCTGTTCGTCGTTCGCCATTACTACAATTGTTTTTTCAATACTTGGATGTACTTGTTCAAGCGTTACACTCGCTCCAGCTTTATTTGACTGCTCAACAAAATTTAATAATGCCATCGCTCCTGACACATCCATATAGCGCACATCTTTCATACGTAAAACAATCGGTGACTTCACATCTTGTAAAGTAGTAAAAATACGATCTACTGATAGGAAAGAGAGCGGTCCTTGAATCGTATACGTTGCTTCTCTTTCTTTTACAATCGAAGTTTTACGTTCTTTACATTTCACAATGTATAGGATGAAGGAAAGAATAATCCCGAATGCAACAGCGATCATTAAATCAAACTTTACTGTGACAATCATCGTTACGAGCATAACAATAACATCACCTTTTGGCGCTACATGCATTTTCTTCATGCTTTCCCAGTCGAACATTCCAATACCCGTTAAAATTAAAATACCTGATAATACAGCAAGTGGAATGTATTGTACGACTGAACCGAGTCCCATAATGAAAATAAACAATATAACACTATGCATACTTGCCGAAAGCGCCGTTTTACCGCCACTTCTTATATTAACGATAGATCGTACAGTCGCACCTGCACCTGCTAATCCGCCGAACAATCCGCTCATCATATTACCGATACCTTGTCCGACAAGTTCTTTATTACTTTTATGACGTGTACCTGTCACATTATCCATTACGACTGACGTTAATAAAGAGTCAATCGAACCTAATAAAGCAATACTAAGCGCTGGTAAAATAAGTTCTGCTAATCCTGTTCCACTTAAAGATGGAATATGAAGCGTAGGCATCGCTTCTGGAATCGTTCCAATCTTTTCAATTACTTTATTTAGTGAAAGATTTCCGATAATCGGTACCTTCACTGTAAGCCCTTCTAACAATGAAGAAAATAAAGGCAACAACGCAGTCACACCGACTAACGCAACTAAACTAGATGGAATGGCCTTAATCCATTTTCCAGAAACAATCATTACAATGATCGTTAATACTACGAGCAGAAAACTATTTTGCACGTGTTTTATTTCACCTAAAATAATAATCAGTGCAATACCGTTCATAAATCCTGAAACGACAGGATACGGAATATATCGAACGTAAGAGCCTAGCTTACATACCCCGAATAAAATTTGAAAAAGTCCCGCCATCATAAATGCTATAAAACTCGCCTCTAACCCGTGAGTCGCAATAACTCCTGTCGCGATAACCGTAATCGGTCCAGTTGGCCCAGTAACCTGCCCAGGTGTACCACCAAATAACGCCGCAAATAAACCTGCAAAAATGGCACCATACAATCCGACCAGTGCACCTTCAGACGTTCCCGTTGCCGCAATACCAAACGCAATGGCAAGTGGCAACGCAACAATCGCAACCGTAAATCCTGCTAAACATTCCTTTGCAATTTTTTGAAACATAAAATAACCACCTTCGTATAAAGTGAAACTTTAATCAGTGGGGGTTTTGTTCATCCCCCACTGATTATTAGCCCACACCAATCGGGCGTTTACGGGCAGCAGGGCTTCCACCTAACTTCCTCGCATTCGCCGAAATTTGAGGTGGGAGTCTTACTGCCCGTTAATGCGGGATAAAGTCCACGTTCCATTGTACACCTAAAAAGATTTATTCGTTAGCGTACTTTTTACAGTCTCGTGAAGTAAACGTATTCAATGAAAAATTCCCCCCTTATCTTTGGAAACAATTGCAACTATGCTATAATGAACAAATTAAATCTTTTACTATATACTTGGAGGCACTATGCTAACTTTTGAAGAAAAATTATCGATCATTGAATCTTTCCCTGAATTAGAAAGAAAGAACGTATCATTAAAACGCGTAAACTTTCACTTTGAAGAAAGTCGTTTAGATAAAAAGAACGTTGTATATCATTTACACCCAAATGGAAACGGATTTGTATATGCAAGCGGTATTAAAGGTTACAAAACGGACGATAAAGGTATGATTAACATCCGTGAATTTTCAGCGGAAGAATTACGTTCAGTAATTGAGCAATCAATTGAACTATTATCACAAGAAGAAGTAGTAATCCCTGCAGAACCTGCGAAAGAAGAAGAATGGCATAACGAAGATGGTCATATTCTTACTCTTATATCAGAGGATGACATGTGGAACGTTTATGCTGGCGTAAACTTAGACGGTACATTCAACTCTTATCCAGAAGCAGCGGAATACCTTGATGAAGAAGGTTTTTCACGTAAATAATAAAAATGCCTTTCCAAATTGGAAAGGCATTTTTATTATTTTTTCGTACCTTTTAACGACTCTCTCAGCACAAATTTCTGCAGTTTCCCACTCGCATTACGAGGAAGTTCATCCACAAATAAATAATGACGTGGGCGTTTATAATCTGCTAATTCATCACTTTCTTTACAATACTTTTCTAAATCAGCTTCTGTGATCGCTTCATCTTTCTTTACAATAACGGCTACAACACGTTCTCCCCATAATTCATCAGGTTCACCAAGCACTGCAACATCTAATATACCAGGGTGACTATGGAGGTAATCTTCAATTTCACGAGGATAAATATTTACACCACCGCTAATTACCATATCATCCACGCGATCTGCAACGAATAAATAGCCATCTTTATCAAAGTAACCTAAGTCACCTGAATGATACCATCCTTTATACAGCGATTTTGTGTTTGCTTCTTCACGATTATGATAGCCAGCCATCATAGTCGGACCGCGCAAAATAATTTCTCCCACTTCATAAGGAGGTAATACATCATTTGGCTCTGCAGGTGCATCTTCGTTCGGCTTTACAATACGAATTTCATGGCTAAAACATGGCGTCCCTGCTGAACCAGCTTTCGTAATTTGATCCTCTTCCACGAGAAACGCAACAACTGGCCCCATTTCTGTCATTCCGTATATTTGGACGAGATCAATATAAAGACGTTCTTTACATTCCTTCACTAAAGCCGGTGCCATTGCTGCTCCGCCATATATACCAATTTTCATCGAAGTTAAATCATATTGGGATAAATCTTTTTGCAGCAACATATTCCACATCGTCGGTGCTGCAAAGAACGTTGTAATCTTCTCTTCTTGAATCGTATGTAATACTGTTTCAGTATCAAAGTGATGCAAAATAACATTCTTTCCGCCAACTTGAATGCGCGGTATAATCCCAGCATTCAACTCACCACAATGATATAAAGGTGCTACTACAAGCCCGACACTATCCCTGTTATATTTTAAGAAATACGTACAAATCATACTATGCTCAGTCATTTCACGATGACGATGCAATACGCCTTTCGGATGCCCTGTCGTACCGCTCGTATAAAGCATAGAGCAATAATCCATTTCATCAATTTCGATATCTACTTTCTCAGAAGATGCTGCATTTACTTTTTCATGGTAGGAGCTTGCATAGGAAGGTTTATCGTCTTCTACATACCAAAAGGATGTATTTGGAAAATCTCTTTCAATCATAGCAACAGTTGACTCAACTGCTTTTTCAAAGACAACTACTTTCGAGGATGCGTCCTGAAGAATATAAGATACTTCTTTCGCTTTTAAGCGGAAATTAATTGGATTAAAGATTGCACCAATTTTTGCACAAGCTAAGTAAACGTTTACAAATTCACGACAGTTATATAAGTAAACAGATACACAATCTCCCTTTCTTACTCCCTCTTCTAATAGAGCGTGCGCCGTTTTATTTATTTGTTCATCCCACTGTTTATACGTCCATCGAATATTTTTTTCTGGTTCCACTAACGCCTCTTTATTCGGATACTTACCAACAGATAAATCAAAAATTCTCCCTATCGTCATGTACATGCCAACAATTTCCCCCTTTTCTCTTTCATAAATCTATCATTTCGTCTATAAGTAGACATTGTCCTCTATAAAATTGACTAATTTTTCTGATTATTATCGACATAGTTTTACAAATGAAGGTATGTTTTGATTCACTTCTCAGTAAATAAAATTATATCGGCGGTTTTTTGAATATATCGACCGTAATTTGAAATATATCAGCGATTTTTAAAATATATCGACCGCAACTCAATATATATCAGCGATTTTTCGAATATATCGACTTACCGACAAAAACTGACAAAATAAAATGAAACTTTAATCGGGTTTTTACAGGCAGCCTGCCCCCCGCAAATAGCGGGATAAAAAAGAGACTGTTCCAAATCGGAACAGTCCTCCTATGCTTACACAAACAGCTCTTCTAAAATTTTCAGTTTATCTTCTGTATATTTTACAAAGCCATCGTTATATGATTTTGGATCTTTCGGATTCGCGAAATGCGTAATTGCGCCCGTCTTCGGATGAACAAACTTACTTGAAGCACCACAGCCAAGTCCGATAATCGATTGTACTTCTTCCATAATAACAATGTTGTAAATACTTTCTTGCTTAGGCATTGCATAACCAACGTTCTCTAAGTTACCTAAAATATTCTTTTGACGATATAGGTAATATGGTACGTAATTATGCTTTTGCGTCCACTCTTCTGCTTCGTGCATCATCGCTGTAATTTCTTCACGACCTGCTACTTTATATTTACGTTTGTTTTGCGTCATTTCAGAAGCACGTTTAAATGATAACGTATGAACTGTTAATGATTCTGGCATTAACTTTTCTGTTTCATCTAACGTATGCTTGAAGATATCTAGCCCTTCACCAGGAAGACCAATAATTAAGTCCATATTAATATTGTTCATTCCCATTTCACGAGCTAAGTGATACTTCTCAATTGTTTCTTCTACAGTATGATGACGTCCAATTGCTTTTAGTGTCTCTTGATGGTATGACTGCGGATTAATACTAATACGGTCAATGTTCCATTTATTTAACACTTCTAGTTTTGCTGGCGTAATTGTATCTGGGCGACCTGCCTCAACTGTTACTTCACGCACATTTTTCACATCTGGGAACGCTTCATACATTTCTTCATACAGCATATCCATCTCTTCTGCTGTAATACTTGTCGGTGTACCGCCGCCGTAATAAATCGTCGTAACTGTTACACCTTTTTCTTTTAAAAACTTACCAATTTCACGAACTTCATAATGTAAACCACCTAAGAATGAATCAACAGAGCCTTGGCGTCCGTTAATTGCATACGCCGGGAATGTACAATATGCACATTTTGTTGGGCAGAATGGAATACCGATATAAATACTTACTTCCTCTTTCAAACGGTATAAATCCGGAACTACCGCTAATTGGCAATCCACAATACGCTGAAGAAGTTCAATTTTCTCTTCATGAATTAAATAGCTTTCACGAAGTTCTTGGTGTGCTTCTTCTTTTGACATACCACTTTGAAGCATTTTATGAAGAAGTTTCGTCGGACGAACTCCAGTTAAAATGCCCCAGCTTTGTTCAAGACCAGTTAACTGCTGAAGAACAGAAAGATATACATAAGAAACAACGTGCTTCACTTGCTTCATACGCTCTTTTTCATCTGTAAAAGCAGATAAATCTTTCGCGAATGTTTCTTCATACACATTTCCAGTAGCAACATCTGTTAAGCGAGCTGATGCTTTCACATTCTCTTCAATGTGTATATCAACGATAAGATTTGCTTCCTCTTGTTCAAATCCAATCGTACTATCTTCAAAAAATAAGCCGCCAATATTTTGTAGCGGACGTAAAAAACGATCATCTTGTAACGTTTTAATTGAAATTAACAACATTATCACCTTTTCATTTGCAAACTCTCTTTAGTTTACTTGAAGGGCGTTTGCAGGTCAATACAGAAGGTTTTACCTTATTCCTTCTATTAATAACTTAAAGGCATAAGAGATAATATTTCTCTTATGCCTTTTATACATCTATTAACTATTTTTAGTCATAAATCTTAAACGTATTCCTAATAACACAAGAACAAAACCAACGAATGGAAGATAGTTCATATCATGTCCTGTGGCTGGAAGTTGTTGATTATTAGAAGAACCTTGCCCTTTTTCGGGTAAGTTAGGCTTCTCTGTTCCTTCACCTGGCGTTTCTGTTCCTCCACCTGGTGTTTCTGTTCCTCCACCTGGTGTTTCTGTTCCTCCACCTGGTGTTTCTGTTCCTCCACCTGGTGTTTCTGTTCCTCCACCTGGCTCTTTTTGATTTGTAATTTGAAGTTTTATAACTTCAATTTTTTGATTAGAAATCGTAAACTTAATTTCCTTATTAGATAAAGTGTATCCTTCTGGAGCCTGTACTTCTTTTAAAATGTAATCTCCTGGTTCAAGTTTCTTGGAAGTTGCTTTACCATTTTTATCTGTTGTTAATTTGTCTATTTTCGTTCCGTCTTTCAAAATCTCAAAAACTGCGCCTGCTAATATTTTATTTGTATCATTTGCATCTACCTTTGTAATTTCTACTTGACCTGTTATTTTTTCTTTCACTTTTTCATTCAATACTTCTTGTTTTACTAATTCATTTGCTACGATGTTTACTTCTACTGTCACTTCCAGCGCTTTATAACCTTCTGGCGCTTTCGTTTCCTCTAACGTGTATTTTCCTGGCACTACGTTTTCGAATTTCACAACACCATCTTTATCTGTTGTTTTCGCCTCTCCAACTACTTGACCAGATTCATTCTTTAATTTAAATTCTGCGCCCGCTAGAACTTTTCCACTCTCTGCATCCTTTTTGATTACTTGTAAGCTTCCTAGTTCTTTCGCATTTTCTACTTGTACTTGTACTACTTTATTTGCTTCCACAACGACTTCAATTTCTTCTTTTAACAACTTATACCCTTCTGGCGCTTTCGTTTCTTTCAATGTGTATTTTCCTGGTTCTAATTTTTGAGAGATTACTTTACCTGTTTTATCTGTTCGTAATGTCTCTACTTTTTTACCGTCTTTATACACTTCGAATTCTGCGTCTGATAATAGTTTCTCTTTATCATTTGCATCTACTTTCACGATTTCGAATTGACCTGTTATTTTTTCGTTCGTCACTTCTTGTTTTACTACTTCATTCGCTACGATATTTACTTCTACTGTCACTTCTAGCGCTTTATAACCTTCTGGCGCTTTCGTTTCCTCTAACGTGTATTTTCCTGGCACCACGTTTTCGAATTTCACAACACCATCTTTATCTGTTGTTTTCGCCTCTCCAACTACTTGACCAGATTCATTCTTTAATTTAAATTCTGCGCCCGCTAGAACTTTTCCACTCTCTGCATCCTTTTTGATTACTTGTAAGCTTCCTAGTTCTTTCGCATTTTCTACTTGTACTTGTACTACTTTATTTGCTTCCACAACGACTTCAATTTCTTCTTTTAACAACTTATACCCTTGTGGTGCTTTCGTCTCTTTCAATGTGTATTTTCCTGGTTCTAATTTTTGAGAGATTACTTTACCTGTTTTATCTGTTCGTAATGTCTCTACTTTTTTACCGTCTTTATACACTTCGAATTCTGCGTCTGATAATAGTTTCTCTTTATCATTTGCATCCACTTTTACAATTTCAAATTGACCACGGCTCTTACTATTCTTTACTTTTACATCAATAACTTTTTCACCGTCAACTGTTACATGAATTACTTGTTTTGTTAACTCATAACCTTCTGGCGCTTTTGTTTCTTCTAACGTATATTCCCCCGGCACTAGTCCGTCTACTTTTACAGTTCCAGACTCATCTGTTGTAATTCCTTCTTTTACAACATTTCCTTTCACATCTTTCAATGTAAATTGTGCGCCTGCTAAACGTTTCGTTTGATCTTTATCATCCATTTTAATAATTTGTAGAGAACCTAAGATTTTTTCGTTTTCCGCCTCTACTTTTACTACTTCTTTCTCGTTTTGAATTGTTACTTTCCATTCTTTATTAGAAAGTTTATAGCCCGTTGGTGCTTTCGTCTCTTTCACTGTGTATTCACCTAATGGTAATTTCGGTGACATCACTTTTCCACTCTCATCTGTTTTCAGTTCCGCTACCTTTTTACCATCTTTATACACTTCGAATTCTGCACCTGATAATACTTTCGTTTTATCATTCGCATCTACTTTCACAATTTCGAATTGACCTGTTACTTTTTCATTCGTAACTTCTTGTTTTACTACTTCATTTGCTACGATGTTTACTTCTACTGTCACTTCCAGCGCTTTATAACCTTCTGGCGCTTTCGTTTCTTCTAACGTGTATTTTCCTGGCACTACGTTTTCGAACTTCACTACGCCATCTTTATCTGTTGTTTTCGTTTCTCCAACTACTTGACCACTTTCGTTTTTCAGTATAAATTCTGCGCCAGCTAGAACTTTTCCACTCTCTGCATCCTTTTTGATTATTTGTAAGCTTCCTAGTTCTTTCGCGTTTTCCACTTGTACTTGTACTACTTTATTTACTTCCACAACGACTTCAATTTCTTCTTTTAACAACTTATATCCTTGTGGTGCTTTCGTTTCTTTTAATGTGTACTTCCCTGGTTCTAATTTCTGAGAAATCACTTTACCTGTTTTATCTGTTCGTAACGTATCTACTTTCTTACCGTCTTTATACACTTCAAATTCTGCGTCTGATAATAGTTTCTCTTTATCATTTGCATCTACTTTCACGATTTCGAATTGACCTGTTACTTTTTCAGGGATTTTTTTATTCAACACATCTACAGTAATTACTTTATTAGCCTCTACATTTACAGGAACTGAACTAGATGATAGTTCATATCCTTTCGGGGCTTCTACCTCTTTTAATGTATATGTTCCAACTGGAAGTTGTTTTGATAAAGCTTCACCTTTACTGTCTGTAATAATTGTTTCGACAACTTTCCCATCTTTATCGATAACATCAAATTTTGCACCTGGTAGAAGTTGACCAGATTCATTATCTTTTTTCAACAATTTAAATTGGCCATTTTCAACTTTTTTCGTATTCTTCATAACAAGTTCAATTACGTTTGTACTATCAATTGTTACTTTTACTGGTGTATCAACTTTTATATATCCTTCTGGTGCACTAATTTCTTTTACAAAATAATCACCAAGTGGTAAATCTTTAACTTCCGCAATACCCTTTTCGTTTGTTGTAACAGTAGCCACAACAGTATTATCTTTGTCTATAACATCAAATTTTGCGTCTTTTAAAACAATGTTTTCATCGTTTTCATCAACTTTTTTAATTTGTAAATTTCCTTTTTCAGCTGCTGGCTTATTCCATTTCGGCCAGTTAAATTTAAAGTTATGAACCTCAAATCCATCTCTTTGGTGTAATCCTCCAACATAGGCTTGTCCATTAATAGAACCACCTTTTGTCTCTACAACTGCATTAGGTGCAAACACACTACCTACTACACCATAACCTTTAGTTGTTATCTTTGTAGCATTAGGAAACACCCAAATTACCTTACTAGCTAACTCAGTAAAAGATGAATTAGGGTCGTATGCTTGAGATGTATTAATTAAGTCTGTTGCCATCCCAGTATTTCTTGTATCATACAAAATTGCACCGCCACCAAAACTCACTTCTTCTGCATCTGAATAAATAACAATGAAGTCTTTATTCTCTACATTTGGAAGATAAACGTCTTTTACATCAAATGTTTTCTTTCCCGTTTGGCCTGAAGAGACATAAATATTAGGGTTGTTTACATCTTCACCGATTCCAAAGCTCATATTAAGTGTTGGCTTATCAGTGTGTAATTGGCCCGCATCCCCGATTACATCATCAACGTCTTTTCTAAATTCTTTAAACTTAGCATCAATCTCCGCTTGCTCTTTATAAGAGATACGGTCATATGATGTTTTCATTGCGCCATCTGGGTCACCGTCTTTTGTCATCGCCACTGTTCCATCTTGAATAATTACTTGTCCTGCTCCCGCTTTCGTAAATTGACCGCCTAGTAATAATGATGGATATCCTTCATCTACCCAAGTTGCTCCAGCTAAGTTATTTGCTCCAGTTGCAGCCGCTACGACTGTATAACTTGATGCGTTCATATTTTTCTGAACAGCCATCGCACCTTCAATATCCGCACTCGTTGCACTATGATCTCCAAAAATGATGGCGTTGTAATAAGATACATCACCTAAACCTTTTAATTCTGTTGTAGCTGCCTCTGCTTTAAATGGTAAATGGATTAAAAAATTCATACATATTAGTAATACAACTATTAAACTACTACTTAACTTTTTAATTTTTTGATTAAATGATTTCCTCAAGAAATTCATTCCCCCTTTTAAACTTCCTAAAATCATAAAAAGAAACACATTTCATATGTGCCAGATCTTACTCACATTAACTTAAAATAATCCATTTAAATAAAACAAAGAAACGCTACAACTAATTAATAAAATTACTACAATTCATTTTTGAAATAATACGTGAACTACACTATCATGCGGAAATGTTTTACATACGGGAGCTCAATAAAATTTATCTGAAGAATATTTCATGTGGTGTAACTATTTTGGGAACATCATCCACTTTACATTAGTTTTCTAAAGGATTCAAGTGAATTGTATAGATTTCATACACAATTCACAACCTAAAACGCTTTCATTCCTTTTAGTAAGTTCAACAAAAAAACGTAGCCACAAAGCTACGTTTTTCTTTCATCGTTTCGGTGTATTTTTATGGTTTTTCAAAAACGGAAGTGGGAATTGCTTACGGAAATGCTCTTTAATCATATACTCTACACCGTTCTCACTATTTGAACGTGTAATCCAATCTGCCGCTTGCTTTAACTCTACAGGCGCATTCCCCATCGCTACCCCAAGTCCAACGTTTTCAATGACCTCTAAATCTTCCATGCTATCCCCAATCGCAACCATTTCATTTAGCGAAATATTTAAATGCTCTCCAAGCAACTGTAATCCGCGTAACTTTGATACATTTTGTGGCAAAATTCCTATTCGTTTTGCGTCACATTCAACATACTCTATATCTTGGAATGCTTTTCTTAGCGTAGTTAGCCCTCTTTCCTTTTCACCATTACTATGGAAAACAACATCAATTTTTGGTGCCGCTACCGGATGATCACGAAGCGCATCGCCTAACGAATCTACAAATTGAACTGGATAAAATAACGGATCTGCGCTTGATAATACAGTACGCGCAATTAAGTTTGGTGTATTTCTCTCCCGGTTTCCGATTGAAAACCGCTCATGAGAAATGCGTACATTACAATCAAAGTGCTCTAACACTTGCACAATATTAAAAGTCTTCTCTTCGGATAACCTCTTTTGAACGTACGGTTTATCTAACGTTGCTGAAACGAAAGCACCGCCATGTGTCACTAATATAGAATCTAATTTTAACGCCTTTGCTACTTTATGAGCGGATTGAAAATTACGACTCGTAAATAATGTAACGTATACATCTTTTCTTTTCACAAATTCAATTGTTTCTCGTAATCCTTTTGCGATTTTTCCGTTATTGTATAGTAGTGTCCCATCTATATTAAGAGCTAGTAAGCGATAAATCATGTCGCACTCCCCCTCTTCGCTGTTGTACTCTATCCATAATTTATGAAATAAATGTAGCAAATAGAACGAGTTAGAATTACTACTGAAAATTTGGTTTACTATATACATATACACTCAGTAAAGGAGATAGTACAATGCAGGCACCACCTTCTTTTTACGAAGGCGACACGTTAGAAGTCGCAAAGAAATTACTCGGCCAAAAACTCGTTCATATTGTAGACGGAATAAAACGAAGCGGAATCATTGTAGAAGTAGAAGCATATAAAGGCCCAGATGATAAGGCCGCACATAGTTATGGCGGCAGACGGACAGATCGTACAGAAGTCATGTTTGGCGCACCGGGGCATGCTTACGTATATTTAATTTACGGTATGTATCATTGTTTTAACGTCATTACAGCGCCAGTTGGCACCCCGCAAGGCGTTCTCATTCGAGCCCTTGAGCCGGTAGATGGGATCGAAGAAATAAAACTAGCGCGCTACAACAAAACCGACATTACGAAAGCACAGTACAAAAATTTAACAAACGGTCCTGGCAAACTATGCCGTGCACTTGGAATCACTTTAGAAGAACGCGGCGTATCATTACAAAGTGATACGTTACATATTGAACTCGTTCCAGAAGAAGAACATATGTCATCACAATATAAAATAACAGCAGGACCTCGTATTAATATCGACTATGCAGAAGAAGCTGTGCATTATCCGTGGCGGTTTTATTATGAGGGGCATCGGTTTGTTTCAAAGAAATAAGCGATATCAACGATTTTTCAAATATATCTATCGTAACTTACAATATATCAACGATTTTTCGAATATATCTATCGTAACTTACAATATATCAACGGTTCGACAAGAAATATCGATTTATCGACAAATAATAACATTACGAATAAAAGAAGACTGTTCCAAAATGGAACAGTCTTTCCCTCTTACTCTGCACCTTCCGCAGTCGCAATATCATTTTCTAAGTTTTCTCTTGATAATTCAGCCGCCATAAAGTCAGCTGTTTCTGGAAGTGCTAAATGCATATGAGCTTTTTGACAAATTTGGATCGTACAGTTTTCAACAACATAGTCGAAAACATGTCCGCCCCCGCGAATTTCATCATCAATATAATGTAAGTGGAACCCAGCTACACCAATGCCTTGCGCGTAATCTGGTGTCCAAAATCCAGCTAGCGTACCTTCTGTATGTTTAAATGAAAAGATCGGCTGTGATTTCGTCACTTCAACGAGCGGTGTATACGGTTTTTCTTGTCTTGGAACAGTTCTCGTCCTTACTTCACGGAACGTACCGTCCATTCGAATACCGTAAAACAAGTTTTTACTTGGCATTAATTCATGTAATAACGCTTCAACTTCTTCACGATTCATCGGACGCTCTACCGTATAACTCATTTCTTTTTCAAAAAACGTTACAGTCGCAAATGGCGTTGTTTCTTCTGGCTCTACTTTTTCTGCTGAACCGTCTGAACGTAAATGATAAAATTCATTATCAAATGCAATCATTTCACCATCTAATTGATCAAATGTGCCGATGCCGAAATCACCATGTTTTTTCAAGTCTTCAAAGCTAATCACACCATCATATATACCATCTAATAGCGCAAGCATTGTAGATGTTTGATATACTTCATTACTCGTTTTCGTTTTTTTTGCATCAATATCAATTAATTGCGCAACAGTCATCTCAAATCTGCCTCCATTAATTTAATTGGTTTGGTAATAATTTTTCGCTTAATTTAATGTTGTCACGATAGTCAATTGGAATATCAATAATGACAGGACCATCTGCTGCTAATGCTTCTTTTAATACCCCTTCTAATTCATCAGGCGTGTTAACACGAAGACCTAACGCCCCGAAACTTTCTGCATATTTCACAAGATCAACATCGCCAAACTCTGTAGCTGATGTTCTACCGTATTTCATCATTTGTTGGAACGCAACCATATCATATGTACCGTCTCTCCAAACGAGATGTACAACCGGTGCATTTAAACGTACCGCTGTTTCTAACTCCATCGAAGAGAATAAGAAACCACCATCACCTGACACGGAAACAACTTTTTTTCCCGGTTCAACTAAAGTAGCCGCAATTGCCCAAGGTAGTGCAACACCTAACGTTTGCATACCGTTACTAAATAATAGTCTACGTGGTTCATAAGAACGGAAACATCTCGCCATCCAAATAGAATGGGAACCGATGTCACACGTAACCGTTGTATCGTCACTAATTAAAGAACGAAGTGTGCGAATGACTTGAAGCGGATGCGTAACACCTTCAGAAGCGCGGTTTGGAACTTCTGCTTGCTCTGATAACTTCGCGCGTAATCGTTCTAACACTGCTTCTGATTCCGTGCTTAATACAAGTTTCGGTAATTTTTCTGCAATGCTATTTACAGTTAAAGCGATATCGCCAATTAATTCACGCTCTGGTTGGTAATCATGATCGATATCTGCTTGATGGTCATCAAGATGAATGATCGTTCTGTCCCCCAGTTTATTCCAGAATTTCGGATCGTACTCAATTGGATCATAACCGATAGAAATAACAAGGTCTGCTTCTTCTAGTAAAATATCACCTGGTTGATTACGGAATAATCCAACGCGGCCAAAGAAATGATCTTCTAACTCACGTGAAATTGCTCCAGCTGCTTGATACGTTTCAACGACGGGAAGTTCTGTATCCGCAATTAATTTACGAACGGCTTTCGTCACTTCATTTGTGCTCGCTCTCATACCGAGTAAAATAACTGGTAATTTCGCTGATTTTATTTTTTCTACCACATATGTAACATCATATGTGGGAGCGATTCCAAGCTGTGGCTTAGAAAGCGCACCGATAGACTCTACATTCGTTTCCGCAGTCATAACATCTTGCGGAAGACTTACTAAAGTTGCTCCCGGATTTGTGGAGGTAGCACTTCGAAATGCATTTGATAGTGCTTCTGGTACGTTATCCGGATGCTCTACTTCTACGCTATATTTTGTGATTGGTTCGAATAGTGCAGCATTATCCATAGATTGATGCGTACGTTTTAATCGATCCGTACGTGGAACTGCACCAGCTAAAGCAACAACGGGATCACTCTCCGCATTCGCAGTAACAAGACCCGTCGCTAAATTTGATGTCCCTGGTCCTGAAGTTACAAGACACACACCCGGTTTCCCTGTTAATCTACCAATAGCAGCTGCCATAAATGCTGCGTTTTGTTCATGACGACAAACGATTAACTCTGGTCCTCTTTCTTGCAGTACATCAAATACAGAGTCAATCTTCGCTCCTGGAATACCGAAAACATGTGTAACACCTTGTTTAATTAAACAATCAACAACAAGATCTGCTCCTTTTGTTTTTGTCTTCACGTCGTTTGCTTTTACACCTGTACTCAAACTAATCATCCCTTTATTTCATAATGTGTGTAATAAAGATTTTAATTTCACCTAGTTAATTAACGTGGTGAAGTATCATTTATCATTATATTACAAATGCATTATTTTTCCAACAATATGAATTTGACAGTATTTTGACAACCCTTAAAGAATACGCTTACAATTAATTTGTTTTTTAAAATAACATTTACTTTTAAACTTAATTCCCTAAACAAAAAAGACGCCCCTATACTAGGAGCGTCTTCCACTATTACGCTTGTTGCGCGCTATATAATTCTTCAAGTGGCTTCATGATAATTTTGTTAACGTCGCCGATTACAACGTTTAGGCGTTGCTCAGTTTCCATTAATTTTGTAATTTTAGCATCTTGTTGAATGCGAGCTACAACTTCTTGTGCTTGTTGGTTGTCTTCTTCAGTAATTTCTTGGCCTTGCATCATTTTTTGTTGTAGGCTAAGTTGCATCGTACGGAACTCTTCAAATAAGTTCTTTGAAGCTGCATCTCCTTGTACTGCCGCATAGCTCTCTTTTAAAGTTTTGAAGTCTTCGTTTTCAGCGATTGCTTTTTGTAATTCATATGCTACATCATGAATGTTTTTTGTCATTTTATTTTTCCTCCTTTAGAAGGCTAGCGCTTTTCGCTCACACTGCCTTTTAAGTGCATTTACATACGCACCTCTTCTTACCATATCAAACTATGCAAGAGATGTGAAGAAATTTCACTCTTATTTCTATGTACTTATCTTTACTACCTAAGGAACAACAGTAACAACCCTTGCACGAGTCCAATCATTCCGCCTAATAAGGCACCTAAATACGTAATCATTTTCAGCTCATTTTTTGTAATGGACAGAACTAAATCTTCTAGTCTCTCTGTTGAAAACGTAGACACTTCTTGCTGGACAATTTCCGCAAGATGTAGATTATTTAGTATGGTCTCTACATTTTCTGTCCCCCACTTCAAGCCTTTCGTTACTGCACTTGGAACCACTTTTTCAATGATTGTTTCTCGAACTGGCGCACACACTTGCTGTACAGATTGGTTTAAAAACTTACTCACTGTTTCCTCAACTTTAACTGCAGACAATATGGAGCTTACAATCATTTCTTTTTCTACAAACGTTTCTAATTCTTTTACATCTCTTCCCTTTAACTTTTCCCACTCTTTTTGCAGTACATTAGTTAAAAGCTTTTCCGTACCATCTTGACCTAAAAATTTAATTACTTCTGGCTGCACACGATCCACTACACTTACATTCCCTAGAAACATCCCGACTAAGTTAAGTAATGTTCCACGAGAAGCAAAGAAATCATCAATCATTTTTGAAAGGCGCGCTTTCCCTTCTTCACTTTCAAAAAATTCAATTCCTCGCTCTAAAATAAAAGCCGAGACATTTGGAATTGCATCCTCTATTTTTTCATGTACAGAATGAGGTAAAGCTTGTTCCCATGTATATGTATAGTACTCCGCTAAAAATTCCTGAACTTTTTTTGTAATCACATGCTCGATTTTCCCGGTCGCCTCTTCTTCTACATGTGCTACATTCCATTTTTCTAACATATGTCGCAGTGATTGTTCATTCGTAATGACTTTATCCACTTCCACTTGCACCCAGCGAATTAAACTTTTTTGAAACTCTTCATTTGTTAGCTTTTTTCCGATTCCTTCTGGCGTTAACAAATGCTCGACTACCATTTTCCCTAATTGAACAGCAAGCTCATCACGTCGCTTCGGAATTAATCCAGGTGTAAATGGCAATTGAAACTTTCCAATATAAATAGGACGATGGGGACGAAATAACATTTTTATCGCTAAGTGGTTCGTATATCCTCCAATAATCGCTCCGAGCCCTGTCGTCGTTAACATATTCAACCATATATTCATTACAATCAACCTTTCGCTTCTCCAAAACTATAGCATATCATCATACGGACAAAAGTATAATGGTATAAAAAAGTATTTGCAATATATAGCTTCGCCTATTATGCCAACACTTTGTTAGTAAAGGAGTGATTTCGTTGGTTCTCGGTATTTTAACTTCCCGGCCTCATTATGAGCAAACGTATTACACCGAAATCGCCAAACGCGCTCGGCTTTATCATAATGTCGTTGCCCAGTTTACACCATTTTGTATTGATCCTAAAACAGACCTTGTTTCTGGTCTTATTTATGATACAGATACAGGAAAATGGAAAGAGCAAACATTCCCTATTCCTTCTTATATATACGATCGTTCTTCTTTTAACGAGGATACAGACTTTGAAAAAGCTAAATCAATTATTCATTCATTACACAACCGTGCTTCCACTACCTTTTTAAATAACACACTTATTGACTTAAGCGAACTACATGATTTATTTCTTACTAATAAAAAATTATCTCCTTATATACCAAAATTTGAAATAGCAACGATACAAAACATTTTCAAACTTTTATTAAAAACAAAAGATATTATTATACGTCCTACTCATACACATTCCAATGAAAGTCTGTACCGGATCGCTTATAAAAATAAAACGTTTCATATCGATACAATACATGACGCATATCATACTTCTACTCCAATCAAACGGACAGATGAGTTTATATCTTGGTACAAATCTAACATACAATCTGCACGTTATATCACCCATACGATGCTACAACCACCGAATCAACTAACGTATTCACTCCACATTCGAACCATTTTGCAAAAAAATAAAGAACAAAAATGGAACGTTATCGGTCAATTTATACAAAAAAGCTCATTTCCGAACCAATTTTTACTTTCCGTAACGGATGATTCCTCGCTGCATTCATTATCAAAAATTAAATATGTACTATCTAATACCGGTGTGCAACTATTACAAGACGCTTTACACGACATTATAAATGAAGTGTTTCAAACATTAGATCAATCTTATTCTTCTTTATTCGAACTAGAACTTTCCACAATTATGGATCAAAAAGGGGCGATTTGGCTTATGTATGTCAACACGATTCCCCCTTACGAACGTTACATTCATCATAATGATTCGTTAGCTGAAAAGATCTTTCACGGACCACTAAAATTTAGCCGCTTTACACCATAACGAAAGGAGGGAATCCCATTTTGAAAGAGCACATATATACATTAAACATTTCAGATGAGCATCCAAATAGTATTACTTTACCTTACATTTTTTCTATTACACCACCTATTACATCCCTTTCCTTCGGCAGACGCCATGTTGCAAGTGAAGAGGTAAAAATTCATTATTCCTTTACTCGTGAAATTATGATTGGAAAACGAATTGCAGAAAAACTTTTACTCCCTCATTCCACTACCATTCATGCCTTTACACAAGATGAAACAATTATTTTCGGACCATTAGTCGGTATTTTCACAACTGGTTTTAACGATGACTCACCTATTCCTTTAGGAAACCGTTCCACATCTCTCAGTGAGTTGCTAACACCACCATTTACATTACGACCGTTCGTATTCGTTTTTGGCGTTCAACATATAAACTGGGAAGAAGAAACGATTGATGGGTATTTCTTTCAAGAAGGAAAATGGCTAAAGAAAAAAGTTCCTTTGCCAAATGTCATTTACGATCGACTACCAAATCGTAAAGCAGAAAATTATAAACCAATCGTTAGAGCAAAAAGGAAATTAGAACATGACTATAACATTCCATGGTTTAACCCAGGATTTTTTAATAAATGGGACGTTCATCAACTTCTTATGAAGGACGATTCAATTGTGCCTTTATTACCAAACACAGAGACATTTCAGCACTTCGAACAAGTAGAACGGTTTCTTGGCACATATAAATCAATTTACATGAAACCGATACACGGTAGCTTCGGAAGAAATATTCATCAACTATTTTATTCTCAAACAGAGAATTGCTACTACTGTCGTTATCGCGAAAATGAAGAGAATAAACTAAGAAAGTATCAATCATTAGAAACACTTCTGAACCACGTATTAAAAGGACATGATTTAAAGAAGTTTATCGTACAGCAAGGTATTTCTTTACTTCGCTTCGACGGGCAACCTGTTGATTTTCGCATTCATACAAATAAAAACCATTTCGGTAATTGGGTCGTCAGTGCCATCGTCGCCAAAATTGCTGGCAAAGGTAGCTTAACTACACATGTAAATAGCGGTGGTGATACAAAATTACTACAAGAACTTTTTCCGGATTCAACGAAACAAGTTCAAATTGAAAATAAATTAAAACAAACAGCCTTGCAAATAAGTTACGCGCTCGATGGGCAAGTAACTGGGAACATTGGAGAAATCGGTTTTGATATTGGTTTAGACATGCAGGAAAATCCGTGGCTATTTGAAGCAAACTCAAAACCTGGGCGAACTGTATTCCAAGATGAAAAGTTAAAAGAACAAAGTGAACTGACGCGCCAATTATTTTACGAATATGCTATCTACTTAACTGAACATTCTTTGCGCGATGCAAAAGAAAAAATGTCCCAAATGAAATTAGGGACTTCATCAAACACCGAACACATCCCTTCTCCTATGATTCACTCACAAATACGAAAACAAAAACTTCCACCTCATTCATAAGGTGGAAGTTTTCTATTTACACAAGTTTTACTACAACCTCCGTTTCCACGTTACATACTCCGCAATAAAAAATATGATTGCAATATTCTTGTGAATGATTATGTGTTAATCCATCTACCTCACTTAATAATTCCTGATCCATATACGCACTATAATCGTCTATGTAATCAACAGTTTTCCCATAATCTTGGAGTATACCTTGGCAATTTTGACAAGAATATGTTTGTGATTCTAATGCGTTACAAAGCGGGCAAATCCCCATCATGATTCCTCCATACATTATCGTTTAAAATCATTTAAAGACTTTCTTTTTAGGTTGAAGAAAGCATCTAGCCATGAGTAGATACGGTCAGTTCCTTTCCTTTCCATGCCCCATCCTTAGTTAAACTAGAAATGAGAAGTTAATGCCTTTTAGTTTTTATATTACTAAGCTGCAATTGTAATGTATCTCACTTTCATAAACGATTAATAAAAAGCTAATTATTAGCCCTAACATAGCAGGATTCAAAGAGAACACCATATTTAATATCGCTCTTAGTTTAGCCTTCTTTCTTAAAAATACAACGATTACTCTTATTTCATAATTTACGAAATCACTACATTTTTTTGACAAAATTTACAAATTATTATTTTGTATATCTTTCTAGGTAACATCCATACTATGAGTACAAACTTAATTACCGATGGATTAGCGCCAAACGGGGCGATAATATCTGGTTCAAATCCAGCTAGTCCAACCAAAAAAATTTTTATAACTCTAAGGAGGATATATTCCTATGGCAAACCAAAATTCTTCAAATCAATTAGTAGTACCAGGAGCAACAGCTGCAATCGATCAAATGAAGTACGAAATCGCTCAAGAATTTGGTGTACAATTAGGAGCAGATTCTACGGCTCGTGCTAACGGTTCTGTTGGTGGAGAAATCACAAAACGTCTAGTTGCAATGGCTGAGCAAAGCCTTGGCGGATTCCAAAAATAAATATATATGGCAAAAAGGTCTCAAGGCATATGCCTTGAGACCTTTCTTAATTATTGAAGCATTTGTAAAAACTTCTTCGTTCGTTCTTCTTTTGGATTTGTAAATACATCTTCTGGTATACCTTGTTCGACAACGACACCGCCATCCATAAAAATAACGCGATTCGCAATTTGATGAGCAAAACGCATCTCATGCGTTACAATAACCATCGTCATGCCTTCTTTAGCAAGTTCTTTCATTACCTTTAGAACTTCTTGAACGAGTTCAGGATCAAGTGCTGACGTCGGTTCATCAAATAGTAACACTTCCGGCTCCATCGCAAGCGCGCGAGCAATTCCAACGCGCTGTTGTTGTCCCCCTGATAATTGGAACGGATATAAATCCACTTTATCTGCTAAACCAACTTTTTCAAGGAAGTAGTTTGCTTTTTTCTTCGCTTCTTCTTTCCCCATCTTTTTCACTGTAACGAGCCCTTCCATTACATTTTGAATGGCTGTTAAATGCGGGAATAAGTTATGATGTTGGAACACCATTCCTGTTTGTGTACGAAGATTTACAATATCTTTCTTGGATACTTTTTGAGCGAAATCAAGCTCTTTATTGCCGATACGAATGCTACCAGCGTTCGGTGTTTCTAGAACGTTTAGGCAACGTAGAAACGTCGTTTTACCAGATCCAGAAGGTCCGATAATAACAACAACTTCACCCTTCTCAACTGATAGATCTATATGCTTTAGTACGGTATTATCTCCGAAACTTTTTTGTAAGTGCTGAATTGAAATCATAAAAACAAAAACTCCTTTTGTAAAAGGATTATTTTAATGTGTAGCGTTCTGAACGCTTTTCTAACATCTGTTGTACGATTGATAATAAGAAACAAATAACCCAATAAATAAGACCTGCTTCAAAATAAACAATTAAAAACTCATAGTTCATTGCCGCAATTTCCTGCGCTTTTCGGAACATTTCTGTTACTAAAATTAACGATGCTAATGAAGTATCCTTCACTAAGCTAATAAATGTATTCGAAAGCGGCGGAATTGATACGCGCGTTGCTTGCGGTAAAATAACACGTTTTAATGCTTGTGGATATGTCATCCCAATTGTATAAGCTGCTTCCCACTGTCCTTTCGGAATTGAAAGGATAGAAGCACGAATAATTTCAGATGCATACGCACCAACATTTAATGAAAATCCAATAACTGCTGCTGTATACGGCTCAACTTCAATATTAAGAGTTGGAAGACCATAGAAAATAATAAATAACTGTACAAGAAGTGGCGTTCCGCGAATGATAGATACATAGATACGAGCAATCCATTGTAAAATACGACTACCTGAAATACGCGCGAGCGCTGTTAACGTCGCCAGTATAATTCCGATAATGAATGTAATAAGCGTTAATGGAATTGTCGTAAAGACAGCTTCCTTCAGCATAGGCATGAAGGAAGACTGCATAATATCTATCCAAGTAGACAATCGATCTGAAACCAATGCACTACTTAGATACATTTTCACCGAACCATTTTTTCGCTATTTTGTCGTACGTACCATCTTTTTTCATATCTTCTAACGCTTTATCAACTTCTTGTACAAGCTCATCGCTACCTTTACGGAATAAGAATCCACTTTGTGAAGCTTCTTTTTCTGTATCTACAATTTTAATTTTTGCATCTTTTTTCGTTTCTAAGTAGTTTAATACTGATAACTTATCATTAATTGTGAAATCAACACGGCCAGTGTTTAATAATTCTGCCGCTTGGCTAAAGCCTTCTACGTTAGTAATTTCCGCACCATTTTTCTTAGCAATATCTGCATAGTTACTTGTTAAAGATTGCGCTGCTTTTAACCCTTTTACATCAGCAAATGTAGCAGGTTTATCTTTATCTTTTGCAATAACTAATACTGCTGAAGATGAAACGTATGGTTTAGAGAAATCATATTTCTTTTGACGATCTTCACGAATACCAACTTCGTTCGCAACCATATCGAAACGCTTCGCATCTAAACCAGCAAGTAAGCTATCCCATTGTGTTTCTTTAAATACAGGTTTTACACCTAAACGTTTTGCAACTTCTTCTGCTAATTCAACGTCAAATCCAGTTAATTTATTGCTTGAATCGTGGAACGTAAATGGTGGGTATGTACCTTCTGTACCAATTACAAGTTCACCGCTTTGTTTAATCTTTTGTAATGCGTCTTGACTAGCTGTATCTTTTTTCTCTTCTTTACCGCAGCCGGCTACAATCCCGATCGCTAATGTAGTTACTGCAAGCACTGAAAATAATTTTTTCATGATGGTAATCCTCCAAGTATTCTGATAGGAATTTAAAAACTATATTGATTGTATGCAATCTTGAACAATTTTTCAATGAAAATGTTCTTATTTAGTTTATCCTTTTTCTTCATAATCAAACAAAATGGAAAAATAACGCTACATACAAAAAATAAGTAACATTTTTTAATATAGCATTAATTGTAGGAAAGGTAAAATAATACTTCTTATTATGTACCTTTATCGCCGACATTTTGCCAACAAAAAAGAACTTGCGACAATCGCAAGTTCTTCCCCGCATTAAGCGCTCTGGTTTCCTTCCATTTGCGTTTTGTACATATCGTAATAACGGCCACGCTTTTTCATTAATTCATCATGAGAGCCTTTTTCTAAGATTGTTCCTCTATCGAGTACAATAATTTGATCCGCACTTTTAATTGTTGAAAGACGGTGAGCAATAATAAACGTCGTTCTCCCTTTTTTCACAACTTCTAGCGCTTGTTGAATCATTGCCTCTGTCTCTGTATCAATACTAGATGTTGCTTCATCTAAAATTAAAATGGCTGGATCAAAAGCGAGTGCCCTAGCAAACGATATAAGCTGGCGTTCTCCGGTTGAAAGTGTACTTCCTTTCTCCGTAATTTCTTCGTTTATATTGTTCGCAAACCTTTCCGCACCCACATCACGTAATGCTTTTACGATGCGATCTTTTGAAATTTTTTCGTTCTCTAAGCTTACATTGGAAGCGACCGTCCCGCTAAATAAAAACGGATCTTGTAATACGATTCCCATATGCTCACGAGTTGCTTGTTTCGGCATTTCTTTTACATCGTGACCGTCAATCGTAAGCTTCCCTTTTTCAAACTCATAAAATTGAAAGAGTACATTCATAATGGAACTTTTTCCTGATCCAGTATGACCGACAAGTGCTACTGTCTCGCCTTGCTTCGCTTCAAAAGAAATATTTTTTAGCACTTCATCTTTTCCATTATAAGAAAACGAAACATTATCAAACTTCACATTTCCTTGCAAGCGAGGCATGCGCTCTTCTTCCACTGCCTCTCCCTTTTCCTCTAGCAATTCGAAGACACGCTCTGACGCAACGCGCGATTGTTCTAAGTTAGCAAGCTGATTTACCATATTTGTAATTGGTGAGAACAATCTCGTTAAATAATCGACAAACGCATACAGTATCCCTAGAGAAATGATGCCTGAAGCACTTAATGAAGCTCCCCCGAAATACCAAATCACACCTGTGAAAGCGATATTTCGTAATACAGACACTAAGTTATGCGAAGTTGCTGCATTTAAATTTAAAATTTTATTTTGATACTTAAAATAATCGCCATTTAATTCTTCAAACTCTTTTTTCGTTTCACGCTCTTGACGGAACGTTTGAATAATTGGCATCCCTTGAATCGATTCATTCACTGTACCGTTAATATCGGATAAACGTGAACGCATTTTATGATTGTATACAGATGCATACTTTCTATATAAAATCGCCCAAACAATTAAAATTGGGATAATTAATAAACAGAACGACGCAAGTTTCACATCGAGTAAAAATAGCGCTGCAAATATCCCGATAATATAAATGAAACTAGAGACGAATGTCGCAAGCACTGTTACGTATAAATCCCGAATCGCCTCTGTATCATTCGTTACACGCGAAACGATTTTCCCTGCTGGTAAATGATCAAAGTACCTGATCGGTAACGTTTGAATATGAGAGAAGACGTCTTCCCTCATAATTTGAATAATTTTGTTTGCTGCCTTCTGTAAGAAAAACTGCTTTCCATATGCAAATAATGACACAATTACTAATAGAGCAAAATAGCCTCCACCAAGTAACAGTAGGGGGTTTATTTCTGGCTTATAAAACGCAAACACTTCTTCCTTCGTTAATGCTTTCGCTTTATACACTTGCACCGCCTTACCATTTTGAATGGTAATCATATCCCCTTTCACAGAACGTGACCCTTCAATATTTACTTTATTTGGTACAAAGTAATATTGAAAACCGACTTGCATCACGCGTACTTCTTTTCCTTTTTTCTCACCTTGTGCAAAGCGATCACTTCGCATATAATAGGCGCCATTATATGCAACAGCATCTTCACTCTTTTCTGTCTCATACCAAGATTTTTCTATCGCGACGATATGATCGTCAATCATCGTTTTAGCGACGAACGGACCGGCAAGCTCAGCGATAACGAAAATAAATAACATCGCCATCGCTGCAAAAATCGTCCCTTTTACTTTCATCGCATATTGAAACAATCGTTTTGAAACACTCATATTTTCACCCCACTATCCGCACTCTCATTTTCACCTTGTTGTCTTTCAAACTGCTCAGCATACCAGCCTCCGTTTCGAAGTAACTGGTCATGCGTGCCTTCTTCCATAACTTCGCCGTCATCCATAACGAGAATCCAATCTGCATGTTGTACGGCAGATAAACGGTGCGTCGTAATAATCGTCGTCTTTCCGCTTCTTTCCGTTCTTATATTTTCAATGATCGCCGCTTCCGTACGAGCATCGACAGCTGATAACGAATCGTCCAAAATTAATATTTCTGGATTTTGAATAACCGCTCTCGCAATCGAAATCCTTTGCTTTTGCCCTCCTGATAACGAAACACCTTTCTCTCCAACGAGCGTTTCTAATCCTTCTGGTAAAAACTCTAAGTCTTTTGTAAACGCAGCAATTTCAATGGCTTTCTCGAGCTCTTCTTCAGTCGCTTCCCTGTTTCCGAATAAAATATTTTCCCTCGCTGTTTTTGAGAATAAAATGTGCTCCTGAGGTACATATCCAATCCACCCGAGTACATTATCACTCGTCATTTTATCTAATGTCACATCAGAAACTGCAATATCCCCTTCTCCAAGCGGATATTGACGAAGAAGCTGACGTACAAGCGTCGTTTTTCCGCTTCCTGTTTTTCCGACAACCCCTAGCGTTTCTCCTTGTTTTAATGTAAAAGAAACCTTTTTTAAATTTTCTTCAGATGATGAAGGATAGGAAAAAGAAACTTCATCAAACTGAATATAATCAGGCTCGTGTACAAGCTTTGGATTTTTCGGATTCTTTACATCTGGTTCATATGCTAACGTTTCATTCACACGATCTAACGAAGCATTTCCTCTTTGCATAACATTAATTAATTCGCCAATTGCAAACATCGGCCAAATCATCATCCCTAAATACACGTTAAAGGAAACGAGTTCGCCAAGTGTCACCTTTGATTGAAATACAAGGTATGCACCGTACACTAAACCAATTAAATAACTAAGACCGACAAGCATTTTCACAGTTGGTTGGAATAACGCATCGATTCTTGCTACCTTCATATTCTTTTCGTAGACGTCATCTCCTAAATGATGAAATCTTTCCTGATCTGCGTTCTCTTGTACGTATGCACGAATCACGCGCACGCCAGCAATTGATTCAAGTACTTTATCATTCATATCACCGAACGCATCTTGCGCAACTGTAAACCTTTCATGCAATTTCTTTCCATATATATTCATCGCATATGCCATAATTGGCAGCGGTATAAGGGCCGCTAATGTAAGCTCCCAACTTATTGTAAATCCCATCATAAAAACGATTGTAAGCATATATAAACTAGAATCTACAAGCGTTAATATACCAAAACCAGCTGTCATAGCGATTGCTTTTAAATCGTTTGTTGCTCTCGCCATTAAATCGCCAGTACGATTTTTTTGATAAAACGTCGGTGTCATCTTGAGTAAATGCCCCATAAATTTCGAGCGCATCGTCTTCTCAAGTACGAACGCACCTCCAAACAATTGATGCTGCCAAACAAAAGTAAGGCCATATCCAACTATCGTAACTCCTATTAAAATAAGAATAGACTCCATAATTGCTGCATTCGTTAACGTTCCTGTTTTTATGTTATCAATCGTAACCCCTAGTACTTTTGGGGGAATAACTTCAACTATATTTACAATTAAAAGCGCACCAATTGCGATACTATATCTCTTCCAATGCTCTTTAAAAAACCATCTTAACTTTAGTAATACTGAAAACAATGTAACCTCTCCCTTCTCATTTTCGTTTCACTCTCATTTCTTTATCCGCTATCCAAACCAATCACATTTACATTTCGTAACCCATACAATCTCATCACATTTTTCCACCTTCCAAATTTCAGTTTTATAGTAACCATACAAAGTATGGAAACAAGCAAATTGGACAAAAAAAAGCATACCGTCGCTTGACGATATGCACAAAAATGCATAAAAGCGTACGTTACGATATACGCAACGTACGCTTTTTATAAGACAAAAATGCCCTATATATCCGTACGGGTTGCGTAATGATATGAATGTTTTCCGTTATTTAACAGAGCTAAGCCCATTACATTTACGATTACAATCATTACGCACACCCCTTTCATTTATTTTCCATTTATAATCTTATAACTTCTTTGAGTATTCTGTCAATTATTTTTTTTGCAAATTGAAGAAAATAGATACCAATCACGATAAAATGAAGAGGATTTATGACGAGATAAAGCAGTTTGAAATAAGGGAATCTTCTGTAAGAAAGGGCATACAAAATAAAAAAAGAATAAGAAATCGTTTTCACAAACATTTCATTTGAAAAATATTATCAAACCCCCTACAATCACCTTATACTCACTCTTACAAGTTGCTATTTTAGGAGGACTAATCATGACAACTAGCAATACGTACAAATTTTATTTAAACGGAGAATGGAGAGAAAGCTCTTCAGGACAAACAATCGACATTCCATCTCCATACTTACACGAAGTAATTGGTCAAGTACAAGCAATTACTCGCGGAGAAGTAGATGAAGCAATTGCATCTGCAAAAGAAGCTCAAAAATCATGGGCTGAAGCTTCTCTACAAGATCGCGCAAAATATTTATATAAATGGGCTGATGAGCTCGTAAATATGCAAGATGAAATTGCCGATATTATTATGAAAGAAGTCGGTAAAGGATATAAAGATGCGAAGAAAGAAGTTGTTCGTACAGCTGATTTCATTCGTTACACAATTGAAGAAGCTCTACATATGCACGGAGAAAGCATGATGGGCGATAGCTTCCCTGGCGGAACAAAATCAAAACTTGCGATTATCCAACGTGCACCACTTGGTGTTGTATTAGCAATCGCACCGTTTAACTACCCAGTAAACTTATCTGCTGCAAAACTTGCACCAGCATTAATTATGGGTAACGCTGTTATTTTCAAACCAGCAACTCAAGGTGCAATTAGCGGTATTAAAATGGTTGAAGCACTTCATAAAGCTGGCCTTCCAAAAGGTCTTGTAAACGTAGCTACAGGACGCGGTTCTGTAATTGGTGACTACTTAGTAGAACACGAAGGTATCAATATGGTATCGTTCACAGGTGGTACAAACACAGGTAAACATTTAGCGAAAAAAGCTTCAATGATTCCACTTGTACTAGAACTTGGTGGGAAAGACCCTGGTATCGTTCGTGAAGATGCTGACTTACAAGATGCTGCAAACCATATCGTAAGCGGTGCATTCTCTTACTCTGGTCAACGTTGTACAGCTATTAAACGTGTACTTGTACACGAAAACGTAGCGGACGAGCTTGTTGAATTAGTAAAAGCGCAAGTAGCTAAACTATCAGTTGGATCTCCAGAACAAGACAGCACAATCGTTCCATTAATTGACGATAAATCTGCTGACTTCGTTCAAGGCTTAGTTGACGACGCTGTAGAAAAAGGTGCTACGATCGTTATCGGTAACAAACGTGAGCGTAACTTAATTTATCCAACATTAATCGATCACGTAACAGAAGAAATGAAAGTTGCTTGGGAAGAGCCATTCGGCCCAATCCTTCCAATCATCCGTGTTTCTTCAGATGAGCAAGCAATTGAAATTGCTAACAAATCAGAGTTCGGCTTACAAGCAAGTGTCTTCACAAAAGACATTAACAAAGCATTTGCAATTGCTAACAAAATCGAAACTGGTTCTGTTCAAATTAACGGACGCACAGAGCGCGGCCCTGACCACTTCCCATTCATCGGTGTAAAAGGTTCAGGTATGGGCGCACAAGGTATTCGTAAGAGCCTTGAGTCTATGACACGTGAAAAAGTAACTGTATTGAACTTAGTTTAATCTTATATAGAAGCTGATCTAGTTTTAGATCAGCTTCTTTTTATTTCACGAGTTGTTTTTCCATAGGTAAATTCACACATTCTACAGAAATTTCATATCCTAGCCAACGCTCAGCAATATGTTCAAATGATAAAACAGAGCCTGTTGTAAAAAATCGATGCTTCGGATTCAAATTGTCAGACAGGATTCCTTTGTGCTGTAAAATTGTGCTTAATTCTATCGCTGTTTCTTCTGCAGAACTAATAATCGTTACATCTTCTCCTAGTTCCTTTTTTATATAGGACTCTAAAAGTGGATAATGCGTACACCCAAGAATTAACGTATCTATATCTTCTTTCGTTAATGGCAGTAAAGCTTGTTTCACTTGCTGCGCTACATATGCGGTATCTTCTAATTGATTTTCTACAACTGTAGCTAAAGTCGGGCACGCGTGACTATGCACTTCCAAATATGTATCAAGCTCGTGTAATGCTTTTTCGTACATATTAGACTGTATCGTACCTACAGTTCCAATTACTCCGATTTCCCCTTTCTTTGTCACTTTAATTGCCGCTCTTGCTCCCGGATGTATAACGCCAATAACCGGAATAGACAGTGCTTCTTGCAGCGCAGTCAATGCAGCAGCTGCAGCAGTATTACATGCTACCACTAGCGCTTTTAACGGAAACTGTTTGAGGAACTCAACCAGTTCAAATACGAAAGATTGTACCTCTTCTACACTTCTTGGCCCATACGGACAACGCTCATTATCACCAATATAATAAATGCTCTCTTTAGGCAATTGTCTTATAATTTCACTCGCAACTGTTAATCCCCCAACTCCCGAATCTAGCACACCTATTACTGAATGTTTATGACATACAGACATATACTTCATCCCCTTCTCAATCTTCTAGCGTCAATAATATTTATTATATTATGAAAATTCAATATTACATAATAATCCCTTTCTCTTTTAATCACAAACTCTTCTCTATAATCTGATTATTATTATATCCATTGACGTATAAAAATACATTTGTTACTCTTAAATACGTTAATTTAATATTTAAATCCTCATTCGTATCTCGGTGAGGTAGAGGTTGCAGTCATTAAGAGTATCATTTCAGGAGATGTAGTGGCATTGATGAAGAAATGAGAAAGGAATGATTGCCGAAGTAAGTCGTGTCCACCATGCACACTTGCTGGGTCTGCATTTAATAAGTGCAGAACTGTCACAAACGTTTCGTTTGTGGAGAGCTATCGAGAGGTATGTCGTGGGTTTCTTATAAGATAGAAAGCATGTAGCGGCAAATTACGTGCTTTTTTTGTTTTGTTTGGGACTTCTCTTCTCTAATCGGAAGACATACATATCTCCTCGCTTGACTTGGTTATACTAACTTTGGAGGTATTTTCTATGCAACAAAAAAAATGGGGCTTTTGGGTACTAACAGCTTTCGTTGTCGGTAACATGGTTGGCGCTGGTATTTTCATGGTGCCAAGTACGTTGGCACAAACAGCAAGCCCACTCGGTGTCACTTTAGCTTGGTTAACAACAGGGTTTGGTGTTTTAATGCTAGCTCTTGTTTTTGGTAATTTAGCAATTCGTCGTCCTGATTTAACGACAGGACCACAAAGTCATGCATATGCTTTATTCTCAACACCAAAAAAGAAAAAAATGGCTGGTTTCAGTATGGTATGGGGATATTGGGTTGCAAACTGGGCAAGTAACGTTGCCATCATTACATCTTTCGCGGGATATTTATCACTCTTCTTCCCAATTATGAAAGATACACGACTACTATTTTCAATCGGTTCGTTTAACATAGAAGTCGGAAAACTAATTACATTTACGATTTGTTCCATCTTACTTTGGGGAACTCATATTATATTAACTAATGGTGTAAGCGGAGCTGGAAAGCTAAACTTCTTAGCAACAACAACGAAAGTAACTGGATTCCTTTTATTTATCGTCGTTACGTTATTTGCATTCGAAGCTTCTAAGTTTGGACAATGGTACACACCGATGATTGATAAATCAGGTGTATCACACGGCCTTCTTTCACAAGTAAATTTAGCTGCTCTTACAACGCTTTGGGCGTTTATCGGAATTGAATCAGCCGTTCTTTTATCAAACCGGGCTGTTTCTCCAAAAACGGTAAAACGGGCAACAGTTGCGGGATTACTTATTACAGTTGCAATTTACTTAGGAATTACAATTTTAACAATGGGTGTCCTTCACGTTGATACATTACAAGCTTCTGAACGTCCGTTAGCAGATGCACTAAATGCTGCAATGGGTCATGGTGGCGGGAAACTGATGGCATTGCTTGCTCTTACTTCCCTGTTCGGTTCTATCTTAGGCTGGATTTTATTAAGCTCAGAAGTACCGTATCAAGCAGCAAAAGAAGGTTTCTTCCCTTCCTTCTTCACAAAAACAAATAAAAAAGGAAGTCCAATTTACTCATTACGATTAACAAACATTATGTCGCAAGTGTTCTTATTCTCAACATTATCAGGAACCATTGCGGAAGCTTATACATTCGTTATTACCGTATCAACACTGGCCTATCTCATTCCATATCTCGTTTCACCGATCTTCCAGTTAAAACTAGTCGCAACTGGTGAAACGTATAAAAATGAAATGCGGGCAAGAATTACAGATGGCATAGTCGCCGTTATCGCACTTTGCTACGCACTATGGGTTATTAAAACGGGCGCATCCGATATAAAAACGTTCCTTCTCGGAATTGGTTTATTCGTAATCGGCTTTGCCTTCTATCCATTAATGAATCGTGATCAGAAAAAAAATAACGAAAAGAAAAACGGGCAAGTTGCATAACGCAATTTGCTCGTTTTTTCTTTTGTAAAACATATATAATAGAACAAAGAGGTGAAAAACATGTCAATTGAATCACTATGGAGCAGTCGCTTCCAACAACATATGCAAAATATCATTACATACTTTGCACGTATGATTAACGGTTTACTATATAGCTTTATCTTTATTTCATGCGTTGGCGCATATTATTATGCTCAGTTTCTAAAAGCATCTCCTTCTAAAGGAATATCTCTCATACTCATAACGACCGTTCTTACATTTATTATAATGAGATGTCCCATTCGCACCTTTATTCAAAAACCAGATGCCGTCTATTTACTTGCGTTAGAAGAGAAATTAACATCTTATTTTAAAAAATCTCTTCTATATAATTACATCATTCAACTTTTCCCATTATTATTTACGTTCCTTATTCTCGTACCGCTTGCTATGCAATCATTACAATTAACTGTACCGTTCTTATGTACAATCTTTATCGTTTTAATGATTACGAAAGCTTGGAACCTGTACATATATTGGATGTGGCGTGATAGCCATGAAAAAAACATATGGTTCATTATTCGTATTGCTTGTAACGCCCTAATCATTTACATGCTATTTTACTCGGCACATGTTCTCATATTAGGCGGATTGCTCTTACTACTTGCGTTCCTACTTCTATATACGAAAAAACAGCCTACAAAACGAATACCGTGGGATTACATAATCGAGCAAGAAGAAAAAATGGATGTTCGCTTTTATCAATTTGCTAGCATCTTTACTGATGTTCCGCAACTTAATAAGCAAGTAAACAAAAGAAAATGGCTTACAAATTGGATTGAACCTTTATTACATAAAAAACGAGCAACTTTCTTCTATTTACATACACTAGCATTTTTACGCGGGAATGATTATTTCGGTATATATATTCGCTTAGGGCTGATTGGTGCCTTCGCCTTATATTTTATACCAAACACATACGTAAAAGGCGCTATCGCATATATCGTCCTATATATGATTTCTATGCAGCTTCGTTCCCTCTGGAAATATTTTTCGGGAAATATTATTGTAGCATTGTATCCGATTGATACTGAAAAACGAATAAATCAATTTCTTCGCTTAATCTTTATATTACTAAGCATTCAACTCATTGTATTTTCGAGTGTTATACTCATTGCTACAGGTCAATTACTACATACCTTGATTATTATGATAATCGGGGTAATCTGGATTAAATTTATTATTGTACCAAAAACGAAGCAACGTGTTTCTTCGTTTTAACGAAAAGAATTATCTTAAAAGCCAAGGAGAAAATAAATTATCTCCTTGGCTTTTTTATTTTTCTTCCTCAAACAACCGATATTTTATGATTTTTACATACAAAAACGATAATACATGTTTACGTCCTAATAAAAAGGGTATTTATTAAATTAACAGGGCAAAGGAACTGGAGGGAATGAAAAAACATGAATTAAAGTTTCACTTTATAAAAGGCATTGCTCAAGGATGATTCTGGAACCGATACTATAATATAAGGAGCTGACTGCAATGAGTAAAAAAATTGCTATTTTAATAACGGATTATTTCGAGGATACAGAATACACAGAGCCAGTAGAAGCTTTTAAGCAAAAGGGATATGAATTAACAACTATTGAAATGGAAAAAGGTAAAACTGTACACGGTAAGCAAAGAAAAAGTGAAGTCGTAATTGATAAAAGTATTGATGATGTTTCTCCAGAGAACTTTGATGCCCTCTTCATACCGGGCGGATTTTCCCCAGATATACTTCGTGCCGATGAACGTTTTGTTCACTTTAGCAAAACATTTATGGATGCGGAAAAACCCGTTTTCGCTATTTGTCACGGACCTCAGCTACTCATCACTGCTCAAACACTTGAAGGACGCGATGTGACTGGATATAAATCCATTGAGGTCGATTTGAAAAATGCTGGCGGAAACTTTCATGATAAAGAAGTAGTCGTATGCCAAAATCAGCTAGTCACAAGTAGACAACCGGAAGATATCCCCGCTTTTATTGAAGAATCGTTGCGTATATTAGGATAGCTACTTTGGTTAACCTCTTTTATTTGTATGAAAAACAAAATGTAATCAGTGGGGGATTTTTTTTCATCCCCCACTGATTATTAGTTCACACTAATCGCGTGTTTATGGGCAACCCGACTCCCACAAATACACCTCTTATCTCACTCTAAAATTCCCAATCACTATTCATAGGCAGTTCTCATATAGTGAAAATGACTATATAATTCCTATCCATAAGTTAAATCATGATTTTACACATAAATAAATACAAAAGATGGGAGCCTAACTATGAACAATACTCCACCTTCAACGCCCCCAAATCCAACGGAAACGAATAATAATGAAGTGAGCTTACAAACGTTACGCGTCATTGGGCTTATTATACTGATTAGTGGCTACATATTAGTAGCACTTTCTGAAGTAGGAACGTTAAAAAATCTTTTACTACAGCCGAATACCACTCCAAATTTAGCTGAAGTTGATCCGTTTTAAAAATGGTATAAAAAGCGCTCCTCATTATAACTGGTTCGCTTTTTATATCGTTTCACTTTATCCGATCTGAGAAACCTTCCCTTCATCTTGATATTTCTC